>NZOP01000030.1 GCA_002693165.1 Nitrososphaerota archaeon | reverse complement strand
ATATTTAGTTACAACATCTCTCAAAACNTCNGCTACATCTTCACAATAATCAACACTTTTTTCTAATTTTTCNANTATTTCTTTGTGTTTAAGAAGTTCTTTNATATCATCCATTTGAAAGATTTCAGNAAGTGTTGAATCATGTAGATGATCAGCTTGGTTTTCATATGTATGAACGTTTATCACATGTTTCTCAATTTCTTNACGATTCATGGTTCGAANTAATTTAAGAGCTTGATCTATTTCAGCAACAGATTTTTCAATTATAANAGAAAATGAATGCATGTATNNAAGTTTTTCTACCGGACCCATCAAATTCATCCGATTGGTAACATCCCATATAGCGTCTAAAACATTATCATATAATATAGTAAGTCTAGAAATATCTTCTCTATCTATCGGTGTAATGAAGGATTGATCAAGCANAGTATAAATATTATGTACAATTNTATCACCCTCATGCTCCAAGTCTTCAATTTTAGTCAATGAACCGTTATTAGAACCAACAAATACATTACCTAATTCAGTTGATGCAATTCTAACTTGACTAGAAAGTTCTTCAAGAAGATCAAAAAATTTTTTTTCTTGAGGAATTAATATATCCTTAAGCCCCATTCTAATTCAATTGAATAAATATGATATATATGCTTATCACAAGGGATATATAGTGTAGCATATANACCATATGGTAGAATATATATGTCTAGGCGTGAAAATAATCAAAATGACCAATCAGAAGTAAGAAAAATACAATATTCAGGCAAATCATCATTTACTATTGCATTACCAAAAAAGTGGGTCACAAAACAGAAATTAAATGCAGGAGATCAGTTAATCGTACAATCTGATAAATTAAATAATTTAATTTTATCCTCTAATAAAAAACAGGTCAAAGAAAAAAAACGAACTTCAATATATCTGAATGAAACAGATGATAAAGGCCATATTGAAAGGAAAATTATCGCGACGTATATTTCTGGTTATAATGAAATTAGTATTCTTAGTAAACAAAAAAGGATATTGCCAAAACAAAGATNNATAATAAAGAATCTTGTACGTAACAAATTGGTTGGTTCAGAAATAATTGAAGACTCCAACTTGATTATTTCTATTCAGGTTATTTTAAATCCTNCAGAACTTAATATTGAAAACACTATAAAAAGAATGGCAGTCATTACGCAAGGAATGCATGGAGATATAATTTATGCAATAAAGAAGTTTGACATGGAAATGGCAAAGGAAATTATAANNACNGATGATGATGTNGANAGATTTAGTCTTTATGCTGTACGACAACTAAGATTTATGTTAGAAAATGAGAATTCTTTAGCGTCACTTGATTCAATCGAGAAGGGTTATTGTTTAGGGTATAGAATGGTTTCCAAAAGTTTGGAAAGAATTGCAGATCATGCGAACTTGATGGGAGAACAACTTTTACTGTTGGATAAACCTCTNCCAAAAAATGTAGTTTNACAACTGGAAGAATTTTCCANTTATTCAAGAAATAACCTAGATAAAGCTGTAAAAGCGTTGCTCAAAAAAGATTATACTCTTGCAGATGAAGTAATCAATTCTTGTTTAACTGCAGCAAAAAAGGAACTAAAGATATTAAATTCAAACGTAAAGTTAACCAAAGAACATGATGCATGTTTGATTTCTATGTTAGAGCATATTAGACGAATTTCAGACTACTCATCAGATATTGGGGAAGTAGTACTAAATCTCACAGTTGATGATTTATTACAAAAATAGAAATTATTCAGTTGATTTTGATAAATCTAATAATAAATACTCAATTTTGCCTTTAATAACATCTCGAACTTCTCTAAATTTCGAAATTGGTTGATCATTAGGATTGTCTATTCCCCAATCTTGCGTTTTTGGCATATAANTGACTGGACAAAAATCTGAAGACATACACCCCATACTGACTATAAAATCAGCCTCTTGCATCATTTCCGATGTAAGTNACTTTGGAACAGAATGATGTTCAATATTCAATTCTTTTAGAACTTCCAAGGCAGAAACATTTACTTCTTCAGAAGGCAATGTTCCCGCACTGGTTGCAAAAGCATCAACGTCATAATCATGAACTAATTTATTGAACAAAGCTTCAGCCATTTGACTTCTGCAGGAATTAGCGATACAAACAAACAAAACATTAACTTTTTTTTTCATACCTTAATGATTAGAAATCATAACTAGTAGAAATATATTATCATAGTTCGAGTCTTTTTGATCTGATTAAAACTATTGCAGTAGATGCACCTAGTGCACTCATAAGGATATTTTTGGAAAGAGATAAAATCCAGATTCCCAATATTCCCAAACTACCAAGACCAGTAGAACTAGTAAGAACAATAAGTTCGCTGAAAGTAAATCCGATAGAGAATAGACCAAAAGTTACAATAGCAGATTCAGCAGCGCCACTGAGCATTGAACCAATTAATATCATCTTGNTTGAGATTGCATTTTTCGAATAATCACCTCGACGTAGCCAAAAATCATAGACAATACCTGCGCCAATTGAACCAGGAAGATAAAGATACGAAGCAGGGGCAGGAACTAGTAATAGCAAGATACCACTTATGATGCCAAAAATCAAAGGTCCGTTTGGTGTACGTAATTGAGATGCAATCAGCACCATACAAAATGCACGAAAGAAATGTGCGCCAGAACCTCTTAGCAAAGGTCCAATCATAACAGAAACTGCATATGATAAGACAAAATAGACAGCGGTAAAAATTGTTGCATATGCAATTAGTTTTGTACGTGAAGTTTTGCTACTAAATGAATTGTAGAATAAAGCAATGATAGAATTTTGATAGATAGTATTCATCACGTAATACACAATACAAATTCAACCTGTTATAAAACTAGTTCCTATAATTATCACAAATNGGATTATTGTTAATTTCTATAGGTCTTACGCCAATAACTACCAACTATAACCCAATAAATAACGTATCCCATTACCCGCAGAATCTCGGGATTTCCATCATATCCAACCAAAGCTTTGGCAAAAGAACCTACTATACCTTTTTCATGCAGAGGATGGTCTTTGGATTCTGGATTAATATCCCAAGCTTTTTCGAATAGAGGACTTTCAATTCCTGAAACCTCTGCAACTTCTATAAGTTCATGTATTCCGTATCCAAATAACCCTGCAGCAAAAATTATCAAAATTAGACTTGTATAGGAAAAGAATTTACTTATGTCCATGTTGTATATTCCTCTTTTTGCAGCTAATGACAAAGCTAGAGCAACACCAAGACCAAGAACTGAACCAACTAAAGTAGATCCTAAATCAATCGACAGCAACGGAGTAAGAAATAGAACTGTCTCAAGCCCTTCTCTTGCAACAGCAACGAATGCAAGAATTATAATCGCGTTGACNGATGTTTTTGCNCCATATGACTTGACAATTCCATAAGCNATCTTTCCTTCTAGTTCTCCNTTNATAGTTCTAGCATGTTGACTCATCCAAACAATTACGTACGTTAAGACAATGGTAGCTGTTATTGATGCAACTCCCTCAAATGCCTTTTCCCAGAATCCTGACAATTCGCCTAAAGTAATTANTATTAATCCGCCTAAACCAATNCTACTCACAATAGCGGCAAGAGAACCATACAAAAGATATTTTTGATATTCTGGTCGTTCAATTTTATCCAAATATGCCCACATGATTCCAACAATTAAAGCAGCTTCAATAGATTCTCTAAGAACAACTAGGAATGGTGCAATTATTCCAGATGAGAGTAAGCCAGCTTCGACCATAATNACAGAATAATAACANGCGTTATATAAACTTCACGATGTAAAGAATATATATTAACACTGTAAATTAACAGTAGTAAAGTGTATGAAAAAACCAAAGAACGTAGAACAAATATTACCTGCAACTAGGTCTTTGTTAGCCAAGGAACTTGTCAACATTCATAACGTCAGTAAGGCTGATATCTCCAAAATATTAGGAATATCTCCTGCTGCAGTAACTCAATACACAAATAACAAGAGAGGAAACTTNGCGGAAGACCTTGGCAAAAATAAACAAATAACTCCAATAATAGCAAGTCTTGCAGAACATTTTGTTGACAAAACGAAAAAAGAAGGAGAACTGAGAAGAAATATGACAGTCATTGAAACTTCGGAAAATATATTATTAATATTAAAAAATCAAGAAATACCTAAAAACAAAATAAAAAAGATAGATCCANANACAAAATTATTACAATCNAGAGTTAATGCAGAGCTTCATGAGGCAAAAATAAGTCTGGAAATGGCAAACAAAGTAGATGATGGTTTNGGAAAACTACTGTTCAAGGGANTTGCGTCTGATAGTATAAGACATGCAGAAATTATTTCACAAATAATTAGAGACAAGGATACAGTTGAAAAATTTGAATTGGATAAAAAATTAAAGAAATTTCTGAAACAAATGATTGAGGAAGAAGAAAATGCAAGTGAACAGTCGTTAATCAAGATAGTAAAAACAGAACATCCAGCAGTTCGTGTGTTACTGCAATCGGTTGATCAGGACGAGATAAAACATAAAAGAATGTTGAAATCGTTAAGTAGCCATTTAGACATTTGATTTTCGCAATATGAGAATTGCAGATACAATAGAGATAACCAGTCCAAACAAGAAAATAGGGTCGCTCAGTCCGGTCTGCACTTTCACTTCGACAAATGAACCAGTATAGTAGCTAAGATCCATTGTTGCAGCGCCTATTGTAAGTTGTGTCACACCTTCAGGAAATTCTCTATCTGCTTGAATTGAATAAGTAACGGTTGTTGATTCGTTAGGGTCAATATTAGAAGGCGTAAAATCCACACTCAATCCGTCCAATAAACCAGTTACCCGATAATTTCCACGTGCAAGAAAGAAAACGTCAACGTCTGAATCTATGTTAAATTCTGAGATCAATGAAGTTGGTCTGTTTATGGTCAGGATTTTAGGTTCAAAAGATATCTTTGTAGGCTCAGGATGTTGGGAATTAAAGAACCCAAGTATATTTTGATCCCTTTCTATGAACCATATGTTTCCGTTAGAATCGACTGTCAAAGTTTGAGTGAAACTGNCGNCTGTTGGAATTTTGAATTCTGATATGGAATTTGTGCTAGGAGAAATTTTAATAATTCGATCGGCTCGGAATTGTGTTGTCCAAATATTACCTTCTTTGTCACTGATTATTTGATACGTACCTGCGGTCAATGTACCTGTTGCATATTCTTTTATTTCATTTGTATTGGGATTTAGCTTTCCTATTAGACTTGTACGAAATTGACTGTACCAGATATTGCCATCGTTGTCAATCGCCAGTCCAATTGGATTAACTGTCTCACCGCCAACACCTTCACTNGGAAGAATGAATTCGGTGAATTGATTAGTTTTTGTATTGAATTTTGTAAGTTTCCCCGGACCTGATTCAACTATCCAGATGTTTTCATTTTTATCAAATTCGAAATAACTTGGACTGGATATGGTTGAAGGAATCCGGTATTCAATCAAAGAAGTCGGATCATCAGGTTTTACACTGGCAATATAACTAGTACCAAACTCCGTAAACCATAATTTTCCTTTGCTGTCGAACTTTATGTCCCAAGGCATCGAATCATTCTTCAGCTGTAGAAATTCACCCAGGGTTCCAGTCTCTGGATCAAAAGTGCGTATCTTGTTATATGTGGCGTCAGTAAACCAGATCATTCCATTTGGACCTACTGTCATCCCCCATATTTGGACAATCGGTTGATCAATAGGCGTATTCAGTGGATAACTGGTGAATGTTGAAGATTCTATATCAAAATGCACAATAGATGGGCTAACACGTTGTATAAACCAGATACCGGTGTCNTCAGAAGTTATTGCAAATGCATTGACAAATGTTCGATTTCCTTCGTTTGCAGGAATCATAAATTCTGTGAATGGATTTTCCTGNGCAAAGCTGGGTTCAACTAGAAATAATAGTAGAAAGATAACTGGAAGAAGGAAAAGTCGTTTCATAAAATCTACTTTGCACGTGACTTTCGGATAACATATATGGAATACCCAACTGCAATTACAGCAATTCCTAGTGAAACTATAGATAAAATATCTGGAATAAATTGTGATGTAGATGTGTCTTGTTCAGTACCGTCAGGTAATGCATAAGCTTGTAATATACCCGTAGTCCTTTGTCCAAATTCACCTGCTCCACCACTAACAATAAACAGCATTGGTTGTCCATATGCATTCGAACCAACAGAGACACCAGCACCACCCAANCCACCAGTCCTAAACATTCTTAACAACTTACCGGTTTCTTCATCAACTGCATGAATAATACCCAATCGATCGGGAACAAATACTATGCCTCCGGTTGTTGTTACTCCACCGTACTGATTTCTGTTTTGCATTTCATAAACCCATTTCACTCTTCCGTTTGAAGCATCAATAGCGTACAATGATGCGTTTCCTGTATGGAACGAATCAAAGTATGCAGGTCCAGCTACATGATGAAATATGTCTGCCTCACCATCTTTGTAGGGCGCACCAGATTCCTGTGAATATGAAGTACAGAAAGTTTGTGTAACTACATAAATTGTGTTGTGTGCAAATGCAGGAGCAGAATCTATACCGCCCTGAAATCCTGGACAAACTTGTTTTCCAATGAGATTGCTTTGAGATAATTCCATATCTGCATTGTTNCCCATATCTGCTTGTTGTGTATTAACCGGTNGAGGTCCAACTCGGATCGATTGATAAACAGGTTCTCCAGTTTTTGCGTCAAGTACATGAACAAGATTTGTCTTTGATCCAACTATAACAGCCTTTTGTGTAGAACCACCTGATTCGATTTCTGCAAGAATCGTTGACCAGCGAGATTCATGATAATANATATCATGAGTTACAATTTGATAATACCAATTCATTTCTCCCGTACTGGCTTTCAAGGATACGACTGATGAAGTAAAGAGATTAGGTCCGGGTCTTAGTGAGCCATCAATATCAGGAGTTGGTGAATTTGTGGTAAAGAAAATATCGCCAGTTTCTTCGTCCAAGGCAATAAGAGTCCATATACTTCCTCCTCCAATCCAATTACAATCGTGAAGTCCTTCATGATGTTCTTCATCTTCATCATGTTCTTCGCATTTACCCCAATCGTGAGGATATGCGTTAATATTTCCTTTGGGAATTAGGTCTGCTCCCCAATTCTCCTCGTTGCCAGTAGGAGGGATTGTTTCCCATCTCCATACCAACTCTCCAGTAGTTTTATCATATGCTGCAATAAATCCACGTTCACCAGTAAATCCTCCACCGCCTGTAGGTCTTGTAATAAGAAGATTGTTGTATTCAATTGGCGCAAAACTTGCAAAATATATCCCAGTGTTTCCAGGTATGTCTTTACATGTATCCGGTATTGTAACTAATACTTCACCTGTTAATGGCTCNAGTCCGTATATTGTACAGTCACTGGATTGCATCCAAACTTTGTCATCAAAATAATCAATTCCATGTTGTGCAAAGACTTTTGACCACCAACTCTTTTCATCAAACGAGCCAATTGGAGCAGAAAATCGCCAAAGTAATTGGCTATCCTCGGCCTTTAATGCATAAAGAACATTGAATTCACTTGCAATGTAAACGATACCATTTACAATAAGTGGGACAGTCTGTACCCCTGTTGGTACGTGTGGTATTTCAAAATTAAAACATTCATGCAATTCTTCGTCATGAGCTTCGTCTTCTTCCTCATCATGATCGGCTCCGATACATNCTTCNTCNCCATGATCGTGACCATCNTCAGCTTCAATAACTTCACCTGGTNCTCCACCAGCATTACCCCAATAACCAGGGACCTGAAAAGTCCATTGCATTTTCAGATCTTGAATATTNTCTTTGTTGATTTGTGTTTGTGGACTAAATCCTGTGTTTGTTCTGTCAAAGGCAGGATGTTCCCAATTCAATCCTTCCATTTGTGCAGTAACTTGAATAATTGATNTTGGAACAAGTAATAATATCGAAAACAGNGCTAACATAAAATATATCGTATTTTTCATGTTAACTTATCACCAATACATCATTAATAATTTTGACATTCGATGAGCATATGAATCATAGGGGGANAATATTACACTCATCGAATACCAAAACCATAACTTTGGATTTTATAGACTCGACAGTTTAAACGTTATAGGTCTATCATCAAGAGATTTTTGACGTAGGTTATCTCGAAGTTGATCGCTGTTTGTGTCTTTAACTTCCTGCAATAACGCAGACAAGCTCTTTGTTTGTAATGTTTTTGACATAATAATGTATGGAATAATGTTATTAATAAATATTATTATTTTAAGAAAAATTATTAATAGTTTAGCAGGCTATTTTCTATAGTATCTCATGAATAGAAGATAAAGTAATCCAACGATTGACGTCAAGACCAAAGATCCAATTATCCCACGTCTGGACAAGCCTCCTTCATCAACTACNGATGATTCNTCAGGTAATCCAAATGCAGTAATAATACCAGATTTACTTCCTCCAGTTGAAACAAAAAGNCTCATATCTCCATTTGCATCTGACGCTATAGTAACAGCAGTATTCCCAGCTGCATTCATAGGAATCTTCTTCAGTATTTCTCCAGTCTCTGCATCCAGTGCATAAAAGTTCCCAGATATATCNACCAAGTAAACAACACCGGCACTAACAGTAATACCACCCTGGTATCTCGATTCAATTGGAAATGTCCATTTTATTTGTCCAGTGGATACATCAATGGCATGAATTGACGAGCTTTGTTCTGAAAGAGTTGGTTCAATTTGATAACCATTAATTAACTGATCTTTATAGANTACCTGGCCTGCAGTAAATTTTGTACAATAATTTTGGCTGGCTACAAAGAAAACATTATCGGCAAATGCAGGAGTAGTTGCACTTCCTCCAAAAGCACCTGGACAATATTCGTTACCTTCTAGAATATCTTGGGACAACTGAAAGTTTGCATTATTTCCTTGATTAGAATTATATACGCTAATTTTTTGAGCNCCAAAGCTTATAGGATCATGAAGAAGTTCACCNGTTTTAGCATCAAGTACATATGCATAATCTCCTTTTGTAGCAGAGAGTATTACTTTTCTATCTTCTCCATTTATTGTGGCATTNGCTAAGATTATAGAACGTGCAGGTTCATGTCCATTTATATCATGAGGAGTAATTTGATAGTACCAGATCATTTTTCCTGTAGATGCATCNAGTGCTACAACCGAATTTGCGTAAAGATTTGGTCCCGGTCGAAGTGCAGCGTCATATGAAAGTGCAGGAGCCCCTGTTGGAAAATATATTATNCCAGTCTCTTCGTCAACTGCNATTAATGAGAAGATAGAACCACCTCCAATCAAATCATTTTCTCCCCAATCACCAGGATAAGGATTAATNTTTCCTTTGTCTGCATCTTTAAAGTCCCAGTTCGGATCTCCACCACTTGGTGGAACGGAAAACCATTGCCACAAAAGTCTACCATTAAACTCNTCNTAACCAGCAACAAAGCTTCTTCCACCTCCNCCACCGGCAGAAACTCGACTTATGATTATTGTCTCAAAGAATGTAGGTGAATAATGTCCAACATATTTTCCTGAATTACCAGGAACGTCTGAACATGTATTACGAATTTCATTTTTAATCTCTCCAGTAAATGGATCAAAAGCAAATATGTTACAATCATTAGTTTGCATCCACAAATAGTCATGGAAAAAGCTTATCGAGTGTTGTGCTTCCAGCATTGACCAATTTTCAGAAAGTGCAAGTTCAACAGGATCATATTGAAAGGACCACATTTCCTCTCCGTTAAGAGTATTCAGTGCAGTCANTTTGTTTGACTCTGTAACAAAATACAACAATCCATAAACAGCAATAGGCGGAGCTTGTATTCCAAAAGCCATACGCGCACCAGGAATTGGTGCAGGCCTCTCTGGAGATTGATAAATCCATTTGAGTTCTACATCAGCTATATTATCACGATTAATAATTTGTTGAGGATTGTGACTTGTGTTAAAAAGATCAAATGCAGGTTGTGTCCAATTAAGTCCTTCGGGTGATTGAGAAATAGATTGAGGAATAAAAGTAATCAAAAGTAAAACTAGCAACAGGGAGATTANTTTCATGTGCGTCATATNTTTATATTATAACCAACAATAATAGNTTTGTGCGAAATATTATTATTATCAGCGTAGTTACTTTGATAGTTCTTGGTATTGGATATTTTTTAATCGTTGATAATGATATAGGAAAAAACACGAACGAACCAATGGAGGAAAGAGGATTCTTTAATGTTGAACCTGATCANNANANTATCCAAACAATGATTGGNGANGAAGTNAAAACGAGTTTTCAACTTTCGGCACNACTTGGATTCGAATCAGATGTAAAATTTATAATAAAAACTCCATTAATTGGAGTAAAGGTTGATTGGGACCAGTTGTCTTATTATGTTGATGAGGAAAGTGGACAAACAGCTACAGNAACTTTCAATCCAATAGAGAAACTTTCTATAGGTCAGCACAATGTAACGATTGTTGCAAAAAGTCAGAACACGNTTCGAACTTTCAACATGATTCTAGATGTTGTAGGAAAGGATGAAGTCCAAGTGGATATACAAGCATATAATTACGTGCCAATGAAACTGACTGTTGTGCAAGGAACTTCAGTAACTTGGTTTAACAAAGATGATGTAATACATTCTGTTACTTCACCGGAAAATATATTCGACATGGACATGCAAAGGCAAGAGTACAAAACGTTTGTGTTTGATGAAGTTGGAACATTTCCGTACTTTTGTAAACCACATCCATACATGACTGGAACTATTATAGTAATACCAAAAGCATAGTTTAGTCTCNAGAGTATAAAATTAATAATTTTTTAGAAGGATTTATTAATCTGTCGAGGAATATTACATCTATGTCAGCACAGTACGAGAAGCTTATTCCTATTCCACTTCTGATTGCTACTGCAATAGTGGGTTACTTGGTATTCACAGGAGGCATACCAATGTTAGGAATTGGAGGCGAAACAGACGAAACATTGTCAATCGCAGCTGCTGGAGACATAGAACCGATATTACCAAATGCTCCAAAATACAAATGTCCAAGTTGGATGGATGCGGACACATGTACAACTTTATCAAANTCATGCGGCAACGGAGTATGTGACGCTCATGAATTATGCAACACATGTCAATTTGATTGTGGATGCGGAGGAGCTCAGGTCTGTAATGCACAAACAGGAAAGTGTCATTCACCAGCAGGAGTTTGTCAAGCACCTCGTGGCGCAGGCGCATAGTTAATATTTAGTCTCTAGTTTAATTATTTTACAAAACTTATAATAAATATTATTAGGAAAAATCATCATGAATAGTCAAAACAATAAAATTATAATTATTGGCATTGTGATATTACTAGCTTCTATAGTGTCTTATTCGTTAATTAATTCAAATCAGGAACAACAATCAGAAAATCCTGAAACANTAGGAGTCGTTAAAGAGTTTGATCTTAGTATTGTAGAAAGAAAGCTAACATTAGATCCTCCAATAATTTCTGCAGAGATAGGCGATACAGTTTTATTACGAATTCAATCGGATGAAGAGTTAATGTTTCATATTCATGAATATAATCACGAAGTCATGGTAATGCCAGGAAAAGTTCAGGAATTAAGTTTTNCAGCAACAATCTCTGGAAGGTTTGAAATAGAGATACATATGGAAGAACATGAAATGAGCGANATGGATATGGAAATTGATTTCAGTAATGCAAAGATTAGCATCAATTCGGTNGAAGTCATGGACAACATNGNAACTGTAAACGTAGAAATCGAGGGAATTATGATTGATAANAGTGGAATTCATTGGCATCTAAAACTAGATGAGCCACTTCAGGAAAAGGATGATCATGCGGCAATTATGGTATTTGGAAAGGACAACTACATGTTACATGGGATATCCAAGGGAGAACACACAGTGTATGTAGCATTGGTAAATAGTGAACATGAACTCGTAAGTGATATTTCAAGTCAAACATTCATAATAGAAACTGAGATGGAGATGAATCCAGGAATGAATATGGAAGAAAAAGAAGAGGAACATGATGAACATGGAGAAGATGGAGAACCAATACTCGTGGGATTTCTTGAAGTCATGCCAAAATTATAAATAAATATAGTTTGTTAGCAATATATCCATAAAAGAATGAAAAGAATCTTTTTTGTTACGCTGTTATTACAGTTATTACTTTTACCCAATGCATATGCACACGGATTTGGATCAAAAATAGATCTTCCAATACCTGCATATTTGTATTGGTTAGGAGGAGGAGCTGCTGTTCTTGCATCATTTGCAATAATCAGTCTATTTGTTAACAGAAAGTCTCATGATAACTCGTATTGGAAATACGATCTTCGAAACATCTCATTAATAAATTCTATATACGAAAACAAGTCAATACTAAATGTTTTTAAAATTTTTTCTNTCGGACTGTTCATTTTAACAATTTTGACTGGTGTACTCGGATCACAATTTCCTGTAAGTAATTTTGCACCAACATTTGTTTGGGTAATTTGGTGGGGAGGATTCATATGGCTTCATATACTGTTCGGTGATAGTTGGAATTTTGTAAATCCGTGGAAGAACTTGTATGAACTAATCAAGTTTAATGAAAAGCCGTTGAGGCAGTATCCTGAGAAATTNAAGTCCTGGCCTGCTTTTTTGTTTTTCCTNATATTTGCATGGGTAGAACTTGTTTATCCAAACCCTGCAGATCCTCAATTTCTTGGAAACTTGATTTTTCTGTACTCATTAGTCGTTTTACTTGGAATGAGAGTATTTGGTAAAGACAAGTGGTTAGAAAATTGTGAACCCTTTACTGTATTTTTTAATTTCATATCGAATTTTTCACTAACACGAGTAACTGATGGTGGAAAGATATTACTTCGNCCCATTGGAACAGGGCTACTTGACGTAANATTTAGGTTTGATCAGCTTTGTTTCTTGATCTTGATCTTGTCAGTAGTGTCATTCGATGGTCTTATTTCNACTTTATTTTGGTATGATGTGATCGGTATAGAGGCATTTGGTGGTAGTGGCAGGTATGATGTATTGTATGTCAACACAGTGGGAATAATATTTTCATTTCTAGTCTTTATGTTAGTTTTCTATTCCTGTATTGGAATATTAAAAATTATCACACAAACAAAGTCTTCAATANACGAATTAGCAAAAATATTGATTCCTTCATTATTACCAATATCAATTGTTTATCATTTAGCTCATTATTCTGCATATTTCTTTCTGAATGGACAACTGATAATCAAATTAATTTCAGATCCATTTGGTTTTGGTTGGGATATATTTGGAACAAGTTCATATGAAATTGTAAGGACAATTGATTTTCTACTGTTATGGAATTATCANGTAGTAGTTATCGTAATTGGNCATATCATTTCCATATATATTGCCCATAGACTAGCAACGAGNATTTTCAAAGATAATAAAANAGTAATAATCAGTCAATTTCCAATGCTTTTACTCATGGTAGGATACACAGTACTGGGATTATGGCTATTGTCATCTCCTTCTATCTAATAATAAAATTTTTAATAGTCAATCTGTACTTAGTTCCTCTATATATGAAAAATGAAATAGAAAGTCAAGATAATCCAGAAGTAGGAGAATTAGTACTCGCACTTATAAAAAAAATTTCTAGTCACGGTGTAACTGTCAATTTAGAGGAATATAATAATAGATCTGGATTCTTGCATATTTCTGAAGTAGCTACTGGATGGGTAAAAAATATTTCAAGATTTGTTACAATAAATCAGAAAGTGGTTTTGAAAGTAATTAGACTCGATGTTGTAAGGGGAGAAGTTGATCTATCGCTAAGGCAGGTTTCAGGTGAAGAGAGAAAACAAAAATTATTGTCAATAAAAAGATATGATAAATCTAAATCGATTTTTGATTCAATGCAGATAAAAACAAAGATTACAGATAATGACAAAATGAAGTACTTGGACCAGATTGAAAATGAATTTGAAACAGTCTATGAAGGTTTAGAAGAATTGGTCAAAAATGGCGAAAAATCTTTGGCAGATCTTAATATTCCAAAAAATATTACTGACGAATTGCTTGCTATAGCAAAAAACAAGATAACATTACCAATGGTCAGTGTAACTGGAGTTATGCAAGTTACTACAGTTGCGCCAAATGGTGTAGAATTAATTAAGGATTCNATGTCACAGGTAATTTCAAATAAAACTGGTAATAAAATAAATATTTCGTATTTGGGATCTCCAAAATATAAAATTACTGCATATGCAGAGAATTATAAAACTGCAGAAAAGAAACTTACAACGGCATTGGAAAAAATTCAAAAATCAATTGGAAAGAATGGTACATTCTCATTCTCAAAGGAGAAGAATTAAATGAAAAATATATTAAAAAAATGTCCAAAGTGTTTGGAATATAGCTTACAAGAAAATTGTAAAGAATGTAATGTAAAGACATTANCNCCNCATCCNCCTAAATTTTCACCNGATGATAAATATTCACGATTAAGAATTGCAGAGAAATATGATTAAACTACTTTACGATTTCGTAAATTAGTACACCACTAAAACGACCATCTGGTGCATCAGGGCGTATACTTTCAGAAGCAAATGCNAACCTCAAGGGNCCATTCCCGTCAGGAAGATATTTCATTTGATATTTATACAAGTTTTGTGTGGCAAGGTCAAACTCGTTATCTCTAAATATATTGCCTTCGCCGTCAGCTCTTAGTTCAAATACAAATGGCATCAGTTTACCCAGAAGAGTTTCTTCCCAGAGTCTTTGATTAGGTGTAAATCCATCCATTTCCATAAATTCTGCATCTTGGAAACCGCCTATTCGAATAAACCATTGTTTTTTACTTTCGTCACCGCCACCACCGAGATAATACAGCTGACCAAGTTGTGGATCAGACCTTTTAACTCCTGCAATAAATATCAAAACATAATCTGCGTCGAGTGATGAGAGGATTTCCAATGATTCTTCCTCAGGACTCATGAACATTTTACCAAGTGTCTCTATCCTAGTTCCATTTATAGTAGCATTATCAGCCAAGCTGGTTCTGTTTCCCATTACAGTAATCCAGTACCCATAGTCCCACCAGGCCGCTATGACAGCATCTTCTGGAGTGTTATTTTCCATCCACGCAAGTGCCTCTAAGAAACTAGGGTCAGAACCTCTNAACGTACTTCCAGAATTTGATATGGTAGGTGGTATATCAACACCAGAAACCCAGTTGAAAGCATATGAAGGGGCAATAACGGGGAAACATAATAATGCAATCATGAATACTGAGTAAGCAACTTTCATTCCAGTTCGTGTTTCAGAAGAACCTGCTTTTTGTTTACCGATTCCAGATAACAACGGACGAAATATGGAAGAAGTTATTGAAACAAATCCTACAGCTGCAAGTAATGAAATTGATAGTGAAGAGAAAATCATTAAACGGGAAAATGAGCCGGAAATATATGCGCCAGCAACTCCTAAGACTAGAATAAAAGTAGAATTAATATCTCGTTTGTTAAAGAGTTGAATTGCTCCGTAAACGGCCAATGGTAATAAGAGTAAATATTCCTGGAAGAATGCAGCTCCTGTTGGAACAAAGTGTTCTGCTACGGATTCAACTAATGGGACGCCACTTCTTTGGAACGGTAAAAGTACAGTAGCATAACGACCGCTTATTTCAGAAACAAATCCTAAACTAAGAAATAGCAATCCGCCGAAAAACAAGCCGACAATTGTAGATTTTAGAATCCNAGTGTATGCGTATGAAATTGAATAAGAACGAATTATATATGCTAGTAATGCGAAAGCAAAACTTCCCAATAATCCAATTCCTGCAGGACTGGTAATTAGTGCTAGACCTGGTCTGGGAGATATTGCACCAATGAGCAAGTAAAATGCAACAAAGATCGAAGTACTGAAAATCGCT
Source organism: Nitrososphaerota archaeon (assembly GCA_002693165.1). The sequence goes on along the minus strand of NZOP01000030.1, from coordinate 9,055 downwards.
TTTCTTTGATCAACATTAATNAATGGAATAAGGAAAATCAGNAGAGTAAATACAATATTAAAGAATTGAGAACCTCCCCAAGCGGTAAGTGACAAACCTAACAAGGCACCTGAAAATATTGCCCGTGGCAATATACTTCGGTTGGAACGATTAGAGTCGAATGTAGACAGGAAAAGAAAAGTACCGCATAACGCAAGGAACAAGGCGAATGGTTCTGATTTGAACCAACCCAGATTACCTCTTTGGATAATTGTAGTTGAAAAGGCCAACATAAGACTGGCAAAAAGCGCACCTCCAGGAGAAGTAACTCGTCTTGCTATCAAATACATAGGAAATATTGTGAGTGCTCCAATCATTGGTGGGAACATTACTANAAAGTCATACAAAGTACTAGAAAGACCAAAAAGATCTCTGGCAATTATGTAAAATATCGCTCCTGCAAAGTGCAAACCGACCTGTGAAGTTCTGGCAACTGGTCTTCCTTCAGGATACCAAGTTCTATAGTCATGCCAACTAAAATAATCTAATAAACCACTCATTCCAGCAGCGTCAAAATGATCAACAATAAATTTTGATGCATAGTAATCAAAAAATGGGTCAAATTCATTTAGAAAGTAACCATATCGTACTGCATATATTCTAAGTAAAAGTGCTGCAGAAAAAATCATTGCCAGTGTCATTACGACAGCAAGTCGTGTTCTGGAAGTATATGGTCTNAACGAANCAANGTTTAGTGAACTNAGTTTTTCCATCTAATCAACTCGTTTAAGTATNTCTGCATGAATTANTGCTTTGCCNCCTGTTGATTCTAAAAGAAGTGTATTACATTTTTCACAATTAAGATTTGTATTAGATGCAGAAAACACTACACGTTGTGTNCCACATTCTTTGCATTGAATAGAGANAAATGAACTGCGAGATTGTGGGATAGAAACTCTGGAACGTTTCATGCTATAATCTCCATTTTTCTTACACGAATCGCACGACCCATCGTCATTTTATCGCAATCTTTACATTTGTAACGTCGTGTAATTTTTTTCGTTGTTTTAGCAGTACGTACTAGCTCGGGGAATTTTTGCCCTCCATAGCCTTTCTTATCTTCTGCGTGTCTACGCGCACCGAGTGAACTTCCTCTTTGTTTACCTGGCTTATAGATTGATACTGCTTGAGTTGTATGCTTTTTGCACTTTGGACAGTATTTTTTAGTTTCTTTCGGTACTTTCATAGTCTAAACCAGTAATGACATATCTAAAAATATCTTATTTGAACTTTCTGGAATTTGTCAAAGATCAACATTCAATTCTTGGACTTTTTTTTGGATTAGAAGTGGTTTTGCGTTATCCGTGGGTAAAATTGCAATATCGTCCTCTTTAAAGGGTCCATATGTGCGTGAATCTATACCAACAGTAGAAGGTGTGTCTTCCAAAAATTTAACTGCAACATAGGGATTAACATCAGGCTCTTCCAAACCAGTAAGAAACTCTATATGCCCNTCATTGATTGCTCGTAACAATTTTATATTTCGTCTNGATCCNCTAAGNAATGGTTCAAGAATATATTTTTCTTCAGGAGTTAATAGATGTCCTACACTCTCCTCGGGGTTTGTCAATGTTTTATTAATACGAATTTTTAAAATTTTCTCAGATATATTTAACAAAAGTTCACGTTCTTTTGTCATTGCAGTCNCNGGAATTGTATCAGACAAATCATCCGGAACATCTTTGTAATCCTTGATATGATCTGTCACGTCACGATAAATACTCAATGGTATAGTAGTTAATTTTTTATTTTTTCTTTCTAATTCTAAAATCGAAAACATCTTGTTTGTAAAATTATTTGATTGCATTCACTTTTGATTAACGTTGTATCTAGTTATAACTTTAATGATAATAGTTTTTATATGAACGGTCAAACAATTTGTGCGAGTTTATTTGAAATTAAATATATTGCAGCGTATTTTGGAAGTGATATAGTCATCTTTTTATAAGGTCCATATGTAACGCCTTTTAAAGTAAATTTTGGAGAGAAATTTATTTCTATTTTTACCGGTTCGTCGTCAATTACAACCGGGTTTATGTATGGATCAAACGAATCAATAGAACTACATAACATTTTACATAATCCACTTTTTTCATGTAATGAATTTGGAAGACGAAAAATCCTAGATGTATCAGAGGTTACAAGAGGGTCAATCGTAGAACGTAGATCTTTTACTGCACGTTCAAAAAGAGGATTAAATTTTATACTCTTTGAATTATAGATTTTAGCAACTTTTTCAGAGGTATTGGAATAAACTAGTTCGTCAGGTGTGTCATAACCTTCAAAAAACTGTATTATCCTNCCACCCCAACCTGGATCGGTTGCTGCAGGTAAGCGAGAGATGAGATTTTGGAATGATGTTTTCTTGTCAAACCCAAGATATCTCAAATCAAGATCTTTTGCAAGAACATAATTAACAATTTCTCTTCGGTCACGTTTATCAAGTTTTTCATAAACTTGACTTTCGACTACTAAATGATAACCCTTGTTACCTGAAAAAAATATTGAGATTTCTTTTTTAGTTATTCCAAAATCACTGGTCAAAATATTATCTAGTTTTATAACTTCTTCTTTTGCTGCATCAAGACATTTAATGCAAGACCAATTAAGAACAGCTATTTTATTTTCTTTGCATTTTGTACATGCTTTTGGTTTCAGTCCGGTTCCAACTTTTTTACAATCCCTGCAAATCCATCTATCATGTTCGCGTTTACATTTTAATTCAAGATCGTCACAATCAATGTCAAAAGCAAGGTCTCCACCGTTCCAACCCTTTTCTTCCATAGGAAGTGATGGATCGTCATAATATGAACAAGATGCATAAACACCTTTTGGAGCTTTTTGTATCAGCTCATCTATAAATGAGTCAAAGTTTGAAACAGCCAAATGTCTTTGCATAAATCCTTCAAAAGGCAAATAACCAAACTCTCTTTCTGTAAATCTTGAAGGCCTAGGAATACGATTTCTGTATTTTCTGTAATACTCGCTAAAAGTTTGTCTTAGAAAATTATTTGTTTTTTCGCTCAGTCTTTTTCACCGGAATTTTATTTTTAAATTGCAAAGGATTTTTTATTGTTCCACAAGCTTCGGTTTTAAAGCAAAAGTCCTTCATTTTCACAGTACTACAGCTAGGAACGTCATACTTTGTTCCGCCACCTTTCAGGCCGGCGATATGTTCAACTTGATATCTAGTTATATTTTTATTAAAACCAAGATTGGTCGGATACATATCTATAACTTCGTCGACGGTTTTTCCTGCACGTAAAAGAAAAGTTGTCATTAGGAATTTTCCAGAATGAGGAACCTGATCCCCTTTTTGTATCATTTCAACGGCTTTTGCCACACATGGAGGATAATCTCCAGAAAAGACCTGGATTCTAGGTGTGGGAGGTCTAGGTGCAGAAGCCAATATCTCCTTAATAGAAGCAGAGATTGCCTCATCGTCCAATAATGAAGGAGGAATTATCATGTCATCAACTTTGGAACGAATAAGTTTGTAAATTTCGTCTTGAAGCAAAGTAACAAGTTCGTCTTGTGTTAAAAAGACGGATCCAGATCCGACGAATCTGTTTACTAACCTCCATTTGCTTTTGTGAAGATTAATGGAACGTGAAAGATAATCACTTAATTCCAATTTATATTTNAGATTTGTACGTAAGACAAAAGGTTCTGGTTGACTGTCAGAAGGATTTGTTTCTGTAAGCTGAATTTTAAGAAGTGTTTTAAAAATATATGGAATAACATCAGGATTTTCGTTTTGTAAAAAGTCTTCCACACGCCTTGATTCAGCCAAAGCAAATCTAGAGATTAAATGATTTTGATTTGTGGCTTTTACTAAAAGCAAAGCTATTGGAAACGAAAATTTTGCAATAGTTCTCTCTTCAACACCGTTATTGAGTTCCGGAGAAGTACCATATTTGAGGCCGTAAATTATCCTATCTTTAGCACCTTCAAGTATAGGTAATTCTGATTTAAGCAGCTCTGAAATGTCCCAACCAACCATCTGGTCGCCAACTTCAGGCAAAAATGGATATTTAGATGCNTCGTCNCCTCCTATAACATAATTCAATACAGTTGTCAATTGTGTAAATGACTTCGTTTCTTATAATAATTCAATTAGAGATATCTTAAAAAACACCTAGGCATGATAAATTACTTGTAATAATATGCTAAGTCCGTATGAAGAACGNGCAGGAGAGCTTTTNAAAGTNAAAAAGAAAGAATTGAAAGATCTAAAGAAAAACATACTTACTGAAACAGGATTTTTTGGCAAACGACGCTTGGAAAAAAAGATANAAGAAGCTAATCATGATATTGAATATTTGAAAAATGATATTTACAGATATCGAAGAGNTGTTGCGTGGAATAAAAAGAGACCACTTAAAAAAATTACAAAAAGATAATAAAACTACAATATTTCAACCATACGTTCAATAGGATTTATTATCTGTTAGCATTTGTTCATTAAATTAAACTGATTCTTTATATATGTCTGATTTTTATGATATATTATGCCATATACAAGAACACCAGATGGAAAAGATTGGACAGAAAAATCATTAGGCTCATCACTTCAAGAGAGTGCAAACGCCATTATGAAAACAATCACAGAAAGAAATATCAGATANATAGATCTGCAATTCACTGATGTTCCAGGTAAATTACACCATGTAACAGTACCAGTACACACATTGGAAGCTGATTCTTTTACCAACGGAATACCAAAATTAGACGGTTCCTCAATCAGGGGATTTACCGGTATCAATGAATCTGATATGTTATTAAAACCAGATCCTAACACTTTTGTTGAGATATCTTGGTCAGATCCAGAAACCAGGTATGCACGAGTATTATGTTCAGTGCACTGGGGAATGGGACATCCAGTACANAAAGGAAATGCTTTAAGCAGAGATCCAAGAGGTGTTGCCGNAAAAGCTGAAGCTTTACTAAAGGAAAGTGGAGTCGGTGACAAATCATATTGGGGTCCTGAATTGGAATTCTTTGTCTTTGACGCAGTAACTTGGGACACACAAACTCCTGCTGCAGGGCAAAGTTATAGTATTGAAAGTAANGAGGCAATTTGGTCTCCAGGTGGACCAATGGGAACAAACGTTCCAATTAGACACAAAGAAGGTTACTTCCCTACAACACCACAAGATACATTAATGGATTTCAGAAATGATGCAGTAGCAANAATGGAAGATGATTTCGGCATTGTTGTTGACGCTCATCATCATGAAGTAGCAACTGCAGGTCAGTGTGAAATCAATATGAGATATGATACATTGGTAAATTCTGCAGATAGTGCTCAATCATTCAAGTATGTAGTAAAGAACGTAGCACATCANAAAGGTTTGGTTGCAACATTTATGCCTAAACCTCTAGTTGGTGATAATGGTTCAGGAATGCATTGCCATCAAAGTATTTGGAAAGGTGGAGAGAATATGTTCTATGATNNAGANGATCAACATTCAGAATTGAGTCAAACTGCAAGGTATTACATAGGCGGTATAATGGCCCACACTAGGGCATTAGCCTGTATAGTAGCACCTACAACAAACTCATACAAACGACTTGTTCCAGGATATGAAGCACCCATCTACATTGCGTGGAGTAGGAGCAACAGATCTGCAAACGTCAGAGTTCCTGTCAATATCAAGGGCAAACCAGATGCAAAGAGAATAGAATTCAGATGTCCTGACACAACTGCGAATCCATACTTGGCATTCTCAGCAATGTTATGTGCAGGTCTTGACGGAATAAAGAACAAGATAGATTGTGGAGATCCAGTAGATGAAAACATCTATACACTCAGTCCAGAACGCAGAAGCCAATTAGGAATTAAAGCTTTACCAAAAGACTTGGGAGAAGCTGCAGATTCGCTGGAAAGTGATAACGGATTCTTAAAGTCTGTGTTCGACAATGAACTGTTGGACTTTATGCTTGAGTTCGCAAGAGACTCACACTTCGAAATTATATCAAGAACTCATCCACACGAGTTCCAACTTTATTTCGACGTATAGTAAAACAAGGAGGACATTGTCCTCCAAACAATTTTTTTTATTTTCTTCGTCTAGCTAGATTTAATTTTTAAAATATCTCGTTGCAAAATTATATACAAAAGTATTGCACTGGTTANAAATTCAATTCCCAGATATGTTCCGTTATACACCGCGGAATAAACTGCAACTGGTGTCCCCTCTGGTGCATATTCACCGAACCAAACAACGCCAGAAGTAAAGTGTGCCAAGAATCTTCCAAAGATTCCTGTAAACGCAGCTAGTACNGCNTTGTTNCTNAAAAATCCAGACAGGCCCAATGCTCCAAACGCCAACGGATAATCGAGTAGAAACTGTACGGGACTGACAATAAATGGAGGGCTAAAGGCCAGAGTGACTATCGAGAATAATATTCCNGCAAATATTCCGTATTTCACGCCACGACGAATCGAAAACAATATGATAGGAACCATAACGCCAAGAGTNACAGATCCTCCTTGAGGCAATGATGGTATGAGTGTGGAAATCATATCCAGAACAACGGCCAAAGATACCATTACCGCTCCTTCTGCAAGTACGTTCTTTGACAGGTATGACATGTTTGTGTTGATAGAATTATGATAAATAAGAATTTAAAAATTAATTCCGACTGCCGATAAACCTTGCNAGTGCGGAAATAAAGCCTAGAATTGGTGCCAAGAACCCTCCGCCAATCAGCAACACAAGGATTGAACCGATTACGATGTGTTGACCACGTTTGTATGGAATTGATTTCAATGGAGGTGGTGCTGTGTTTGGAACGTCTGGAACGTTGTTCTCTGCTTCTCTATATGTTTGTACCACAATCATTCCCAAAACAAGACTAAAGATAATCGTAAGAATTCCAATTATTGAAAACGGCAAGAATGTAAGAACTGTCATTGCAGGAAAACAATTTTCCCCGTCTGGATTGTTTGCGTTCATACATGTTCCTTCGCCACTTAATGGAGCACCCCATGCGTTTATCATAATATTATCAGGACTTCCNTCTTGCATTACCTCACCTACTCCATGTACGCCAGATATAACTACGGCAAGAATTCCGAAGATCAAGGAAATTGCATACAGTGGTTTCATTGTTATTCTATTAGCAATAATTGCTTAAAGTATTATCGTTTTATAACTACTGTTTTTTTATAAGCGTAACGACATCTTGGTCTTCCACGATGTGAGATTTNCCAACTTTTTGTCCTTTGAATTTTGCACTTGTCCCCCAGACGTATGCATACCTAAAGTTTTTTGGCATGCTACGATGTATTTTTCCACAGATATCAATGACGGATGAATTTCGAGGAATGATCAGTGGCTCTTCATAGTCGGCAACTCCACCCTTTGGTCTAAGATATATTCGTATAAGATCGAGTCTTTGGTAAATTGCGTCCTTCAGCTCTTCAAGATTCTGGTCCTTGTCCGCGGATATCGGGATGAAATCCCCGCCTACACGTTTCTTTATTTTCCTTAACGAGTCGTCNTCTACAAGATCAACTTTGTTGAGAATGGTTATCGAGGTATTGTATACCCTATTCCCAGTGATTACATCGATAAATTGTTCTGATGTTACAGGTTCTGGAATGAATACACGGGCATGATGGATTTTGTTGATGCGCAGGATGCCGTTGATTAAATCGTTGGATATTGAATTTGGAACAAGATTTGTGATTTGGATACCTCCGGAGCCTTTTTTGTCAACGGTTATGTTAGGAGGGTTCACGTCGAGACGTATACCAATTTGAAAAAGTTCGTTTTTTAAAAGTTCGACCTGGTCTGGTTTGAAAACATCGACAATCAGTATTACAAGATTTGCTGTCCGTGCGACCGAAAGAATTTTTTTTCCGAATCCCTTTCCAGATGCTGCGCCTTTTATTATACCCGGCAGGTCAAGCATCTGAATTTTTGCACCGTTGTATTCCATTATTCCTGGAACAACGTCAAGCGTTGTAAAGTCATACGAACCAACCTTGGATTGCGCGCCGGTTAGATTGTTAAGCAATGTGGATTTTCCTACACTGGGCAAGCCGATTATAGCNACCGTTGCGTCACCGCTGCGCCGAACATCGTAACCACCGGTTGATTTGCTTGAACGGCCAGATCTTTCCTCTTGTTCNAGCTTCAACCTTGCAATCTTTGCNCGAAGAATTCCAATATGGTGATTAGTAGCTTTGTTAATCTGAGTGCTACGTATCTCCTCTTCTATTTCTTTGATTCTTTCTGGAACGCCCATCTGCTAACTTATTGATAGTAACAAAATATAATAAAAATATGCAATGTTAATTAATTACGATTCATAATACTGGAATTATGTCAAAAGTAATACATTCAAGCGAGAGTAATTTTGGTAATGACGTATTGAGTTCCGATTTGCCTGTTTTTGTTGATTTCTGGGCAGAGTGGTGTGGTCCATGCCGTGCTATTGGCCCTGTTTTGGAGAGCCTTGCCGATGACTTTGACGGAAAGGTCAAGGTAGTCAAGATAAACGTGGACGAGAACGGAAAACTGGCAACCGAGTATGACGTAAGCGCAATACCCAGCCTCATCATATTCAAGGGAGGCAAAGAGGTAGACAGGATTGTCGGTGCAGGCACGAAAGAAATGTACGCCGAGAAGCTGAATAAAATAATTTAAAAATAAGATAATAACGATGATTGGGATAATATTCTATAAGGATCTAAGAGGTGAAAAAAATGGACGGCTGTAAATGTGGAGGAACTTGCGATTGTGGTAGTAGTTAGTTATTTTATTAATTTTTTAATAATTTCAGGCACGAAAGAAGTGTACGCCGAGAAGCTGAATAAAATAATTTAAGATATTTTATAAAAACTCATAAAGGGTCAATGTGTCTGTAAAGAAACTTTCAAATCATACAACTGTATATTAGGTATATTGGATTCGAATAAGGATTTGAGTTGGATTGACATTCATGATTGGTTAGGGACTGATCCTCCTATTGGGAAGCCTCGTGTGGTAAAAAAACTTCTACG
>NZOP01000029.1 GCA_002693165.1 Nitrososphaerota archaeon | reverse complement strand
ATGGGAAATTATTGGTTAATAAAAGAAGAGCCAAACAAATACTCAATTGATGACTTGATAAAAGATAAAAAAACAATATGGGATGGAGTAAAAAATAATCTAGCATTAAAAAATATCAGACAAATTAAAAAAAATGATGAAATATTTTATTATCATACNGGAAAAGAAAAAGCAATTGTAGGAATCGTATNAGTAATAAAAGACCCATATCCGGATCCAAATGAAGAAGATGANNGATATGTANTATTTGATATTAAATTTTTANAAAAATTAAANAAAAAAGTTACACTANCAGAAATAAAATCAAAAAANTTATTTGAAAAATTTGAATTAGTNAGAATACCNCGACTTTCAGTNATGCCTGTAACAAAAAAGTATTGGAAAGAAATAATNAAATTATCTATNTCAAAATGACCGATTATATATCNCNATATTTAATTTTTTATTCAATATTTATAGCAATTTTTATTTTTATATATTGGGTAAATTATATATTCAGACAAAAAAAATCAATAACCAAGTTTTCTGATAAATCTCATATTTTTGCNGAATTACTNATGGCAATTTCATTATTATCGTCCAGTACACAAATATCNAATTACTTAAAAATAAACCAAACAATTATATTATTTTTTTCAATTGGAATGCTATTTTATGCGTCAATAAACATAATAGGAAAATATATAGATGAAAATAATTATATAATGTCGTCTATTTTAGCAATAAATATTATTATAATACTATCAATATTAGCATTAAAATACACAAATTATATTTAATCTAATAATATCACACCTACAACAATAATAAATGAATTTAAACAAATAAACTAGTCAATTTTTTTTGTTATTGTAATTTGTTATTAAAATAGACATAATAAAAATGTCGAGTTGGGAGTGAGCGGGTAATATCTTTCCCCTTTTTATATCTGCTCCAATCTCCCTATATTATAACTTTAAATTTATATCCATAGAAAATTTGACCAGATTTACCATCAANATTAATTTTTCGAAAAACGCTTTTTACTGATGCGTTTACTTTGATTGTTTCGATATTTGAATCCACAATATGAGCAATTATATTGACGCCATTAGTAAGTTGAATAAGACCGATTGGCATAGGAATTTCTGCTTCAAATCCAGGCATTGATTCATAAGATATAGTATAGGATATTATTTTTCCAGTATTTGGCATTATTTTATCTTCNATATTACTAGAACCGCATTTTGAACAAGTATAAAACTCGGGAAATGATTCATATGAACAATCATTACAAATTGAACCAATTATTCTATAATACTTATCTTTATTACGCCAATAAGAAATAGACAAATTAATTTACGGCCTCCAAAATAGTAACAACACTATTTGAATCAATCCCAGACATATTATGACATAAACCAATTTTTGAATTATTAATATTCAANTNAGATCGATTTTGAAGTCTCCAAGTAGTTTCTATAATTTGATAAATACCAGTAGCTGAAAGCGGATTACCACGTGCTTTTAATCCACCAAATGTTGAAATGGAAGGTTTAGAATTTAATGCGTATTTACCGGAAANAAGNTCTTGTACAGCTTCGCCATTTTTTGAAAATCCAAAAGTTTCTAAAATTCTTGCAGTAATAGCCGGAACAACATCGTGAATTTCCAGAATATCAATATCAGATAATTGTTTTTTACTATTGGATAATGCTTTAGTAAAACTATTTTTCGTTGAAGAAAATTTTAACAAATCTTCTCTTTCAAAAAAGTTAACAGGAGAATTTGAAGAAGATGAAGCTAAAATTTCAATATTATCAAAATTTGATTTATTATCTTTAGACAAAATAACTGATGCAGAACCATCACCAATTGGNGAACAATCAAGAAGTCCAAGTGGAGAAGATACAATAGACGCTTTAGAAATTGATTCAATAGAAACTTCCTTACGAAATTGAGCATGTTCGCATGAAACAGAATTCTTATGACTCAAAACAGGAAAATGTGAAAGTTCTTCTTTAGAAATTTTATATTTATCCATATATAATTTTGAAAATAATGCATAAAGTGAATTCATCGTAATGCCAAAATATTGAATATATTCTGAACTCTCACCAAAAGTATTNGCGCGAATTATTTGTGATGGAGAGAGATCAGTCATTTTTTCAACTCCAACAACTAATATTGAATTAACATTATTTGATTGTAGAAGATTATATGCAACATTAATTGCCATAGCGCCAGAACAAGAAGATGATTCAATTTTAAAAGTAGAGATATCATTTAGGCCTAATTTTTCAGAAATTAAGCCGCCAAGATTTTCTTGATTAGATGTAGAAGAAAGCATATTTCCAATAATAACAACATCAGGAGAGGTATTAGATTCAGATATTGCCTGTTTAGCTGATTTTACTGCTAAATCAATAAGAGAATCAGACCAATGTTCAGCTACTTTAGTGAGACCCGTACCAGAAACATATATAGACATTTCATACACCAATAGTATTANCGGTCAAGAATTCCTCGAATTTTTGCATAAGTTCCATAATTTATTTCGACGTTATCGTTTAATTTTTCACGCAAGGGANTTGAATTCTTTCGTTTTTCTACAATATTATCATCAACAATTAATGAAAAAGCGTCACTACCTGCACCTGAACCAAAAGATGCCAATAATATTTTATCGCCAGGCATTGCAACATCAAGTATTGCAACCAGACCTAAAGGTGAACTTGCAGAATAAGGATTACCAATTTCTGGATTCAATAATCCAGTATCAATTTGGTCACGAGTAAAACCAAGTCTTCTAGCAACTTCTACAGGAAATTTAGGATTTGGCTGATGAAATACAGCATATTTAAAATCTTCAGGTTGTGCATTTATTTCTTTCAATAATATATTTACAGAAGATTCAACATGATGAAAATATCCAGGATCTCCAGTAAATCTTGATAAATGTTTTGGAAATGATTCTCCTTGACGTCTCCAAAAATCACCAGTATCAGTAACATATGAAGTACTTGCTTCAATGGTAGCAATACTGTTTTCAGAACGTTTTGATAAAACAAAAGCAGCAGCAGCACTTCCAGCAGTATATTCTAAACTATCACCTGGACGTCCTTGAGCAGTATCAACACCAAGAGCAAGACCACTATCAATCATACTAGAGCCAATTAAACCAGTTATAACTTGCATAGCTTCAGTGCCAGCTTTACACGCAAATTCAAAATCGGCTGCTAATGTTCTATTAATCCCAAGAGCTTGAGCAACAATAGTACTAGTTGGTTTTACTGCATAAGGTTTTGATTCAGTACCAACAAAAACAGCTCCAATATTACAATCACCTGCCATTAATATAGCGTCACGAGCAGCTTCAACAGACATTGTTGTTGTATCTTCATCAATATTTGCAACACTTTTTGCTTTATTAGGTCCAGATCCACCACCTTTCCATAATTTTGCAACTTCAGATGTAGGAAGTCTTAATTTCGGAACATATCCACCATAACCGGAAATCGACACGCTTGTGGAACTTTTCATAGTTAGAAATGTTATAATTTGAACTTATAAAAACATACAGAAAAAAGAGTAAATATTCTACAAATGACGAAGTCAGACAGCTTTAATTCGTTTTGCAAGCTCTGGGCGAATTTTTCTAAGAATCCTATAGCCACAAATACATTTTATCTCAGGAAGTTGAGTTAATTCATCTGCAGTAACATTAGTTCCACATCGAATACACCTATATACCACGCCTCCAAATTCATTATCTAAATCAGATGTCATTATAATTCAATAATTAATATAATTAATAGCATATATTATTTTAGAGTTTAACGTCGTTCCTTAATATCAAAAATTAAAATGTGAAATATTGAAATAAGAAATCTAAAAATTTCAAATGAAGAAAGCTTTGTTTTACCAATACTTCTTTCTTGAAAAATAAATGGAATTTCCTGAATTTTTAAATTTTTCTTTCGAAAGAGATAAACAGATTCAATAAGATAAGAAAAACCGTTTGATTTAATATCATATTTAATAAGATAATCAATTGCTTTATTATTAAATGCACGATATCCAGTAGTATTGTCTTTTAATTTTGAACGCAATAATACTCGAACTAGCAAGTTAGCAAAATAACTAATAACTTTTCTATGTATAGGCCAAGAAACAACACCTCCGTGATCAACGTATCTAGAAGCAATAGCAACATCATTTCCTTGATGAATAGATTTAACTAAATTCAATGTAATCTCAGGTGGATGAGAAAGATCAGCGTCCATTTGTAGAATACAATCAAAATTATAAGTTTTACACCAACGATATCCTTCTTGGTATGCAGAACCCAAACCCAATTTTCCAGATCTTGTAATTAGAAAAATTGATTTTTCGAATAAATCTAGATTTCTCACTACAGAGGACGTTCCATCAGGACTATTATCATCCACTACAATGATTTTTAGATCATGAGGAGAATTCTTGAATATTTCAATCAGTTTGTTAGTTAAAATTACAATATTTTCTTTCTCATTATAAGTTGGAATAATAATAGAGACATTCATAATTCATCAAACTGTATCAAGAGCATTATTAAATTTTTCTCCAATATACAGAACATCATCTTCAGATAATCCATGATGATTAGGAATGGATAAAACTCCAGAAGACGCATAATCAGTATTTGGTAGATCATAACTATCAGGTAGATTCTGATAATATGTCATTTTGTGTATTGGTGTGCGATAAAATATTGCAGTATTAATATTGTGTTTATCTAAATATTCCATAACTTTAGGTCGAATTGATTTATTATCAGGATTAAGAAAAACAGTATATAGGTATCTATTATGAAAATTAGGTTCATATTCTTCAGGCAAGGCACCCAATTGTTTTAAATTAATTGTATCAGAAAGAATACCAGAATTATTTCTTCTAATTTGAATAAAATTATCAAGTTTACTCAATTGAATAGAAGCTATAGCCGCTTCTATTTCAGGCATTCTTAAATTTAATCCAAATCTAGTAGTTTGACCAGATTCATTAAGACCATGATTACGAATTCGAAGTAAGTCGTTATACAAAATTTCATCATCAGTAGTAACCACACCACCTTCCCCAGAAGTAATAACTTTGGTAGGATAAAGACTAGTGCATCCTAGAGTACCCAAAGTTCCACATTTATTTCCTTTGTAAGAAGAACCAAGAGATTGCGCCCCATCTTCAATAATTGGAATTTGATCAGGGGAAGCAATTTCAGAAATAAGATCTATGTCTGCAGGAGAGCCATATAAATGAACAGGAATTATTGCCTTAGTTTTTGTAGTAATATTTGATTTAATTTTAGAAGGATCAATAGTATATGGAAATAATTTTTCTTCATCATTAGAAAGAATATCCACAAATACAGGTTTTGCACCAGTTGCAACAACAGCACTTGCAGTAGCAGTAAAACTAAATGAGGGAACAATTACTTCATCACCAGATTTAATATTCAATGATAAAAGTGAAGCATATAATGCAGAAGTCCCTGAATTAATTGCGACAGCATATTTTACATTCAAATATTGAGCAATTTGTTTTTCAAAAATTTGAACGTATTTCCCTCCATTAATATTAGAGCTACTCAATAAACCACTATTAATTATATCTTTAACAGCTTCAATTTCGTTATTATCGAATATTGGTTGGTTTACAAAAAATTTTTTTTGCATTATGAATTACCTAATTATTAAATAATTTTTTAAAATCATTACCTGAAGGATTTTGGAATATATGTAAATCGAAATAAAAAGTAGCCGCAATAAGATGATCAAATATATCGGCTTGTATGTTTTCATAATTTATCCACTCATTATCATTACTAAATACATAGATTTCTATAGGGAGACCAAATTCAGAAGGAGGAAGCTGACGTACTAAAAACGTCATATTATCACTAACATTTACATTATTTCTTAAATATGACTTTATATATTCACGAAAAGTTCCTATATTGGTCAATCGTCTAGAATTTAACAATATTTCTTCTTTTGCAGAATTTGATTTATCAATATCATTAATTTTTGTTTTAAGATAATCAGATATCAAATCAATTTTCTCATAATTTTTAATCATAGATTCGTCACAGAATCGTATTGAAGAAATATCAATATTTATTGAACGTTTTATTCTCCGTCCGCCACTTTGTTCCATTCCACGCCAGTTTTTAAACGATGAATCGATTAATTTATGAGTAGGAATTACAGTAATTGTTTTGTCCCAATTTTGAACTTTAATGGTATGTAAAGCAATTTCTATAACATCACCGTCGGCGCCAAATGTAGGAGCTTCTATCCAATCATGAAGTTGAACAAGATTATTAGATGAGATCTGTAGATTTGCCATAAATGACAATATAGTATCTCTAAATATCAATAGAAGTACAGCACTTATTGCACCTAAACTTCCCAACAAGACCCATGGAGAACGTCCAGATAATACAGAAATAGCCAATAATGCAGAAAAAATAAAAACAAAAATCTTTACAATCTGAATATAACTTTTTAATGGAATTCTTTTGTATTTTCGTGAATAAGCATCAGTAAAAGAAGATAATACTGCATTAATAATCCAAGCAAAGATAAAAATACTGAAAATAGTAATCATAACATCCAATAAAGATATTGGAATTTTCAGATTATCAGAAACAACATATGAAAAATTATATATAATAATAATAGGAACCAAATATGAAATTTTTAAAAATAATTTATTTTTAAGAAATGCGTCGTCTAACTGTGTTTTAGATTTTTTTATTTGTGGTACAATAATTTTAATTAAAATAATACGAGTTACTTTAAATCCAATATAAGATACGAAAATAAGAAGTAAAACGGGAAAAATATTCAATAATATAGGATAATCAGCAACAAACGAACTAATTACATCCCCTGAAATTTGTAAGGCAACAGACATCATACTACACCCTATCTACTATCAACATAACTAATTAAATTTATAATATTTATCAAAGAAATGAGAACAAATCAGATTTATTAGAAAAATGACTACGAATTGGAGTGATAATTTCATTAATTTTTCCACCTACTGCTAATTTAAGATCTAAAGGATGAATATTTGAGTTTTTATATTCAGATTCTAATTCTTGATAATTAGAAAAAGTAACATCGCCTCCATATTTACTTGGACGTTCAATAGTAAATGAATCAAACTCATGAAATATCAAATATTTTACATAATCCAAAATAGGATTATTTTCAACAACTCCCTCTTGGCACCAAGCAATTTTTAATTTGTTAAAAATTACGTCTTCTTCGTCATGTATAAAAATTGATTTTTTTGGATCAGATTTACTCATTTTATTATAAATTTTTTGATTTGTAACTTGATTTATATTTTCATTATTTAGAGTTTTATCATTAATAGAACCAAGACCAGGAATTAGATGATGATGTACAGCAACAGGAACTTTCCATTTCATTTTTGGAAATATTTCTCGAACAAGCATATGAATTTTTCTTTGATCAGTACCAGCATGAACAATATCAAGATCCAGTGTTTTAATATCCACTGCTTGCATCGAAGGATACAAATATTGAGTAAGATCTAATTGTTCTTTTTCATTTCGTCCCATGATAGTCAAACATCTAACTGCTCTAGACAATGTCATATGTTTGGAAAATTTAATAAGATTTTTCCAATAATCATCATTATTATGATATAAATCTTGACTTTTGACTATTCGAACTCCAGGACAGAAAAATGTAAATGCTTCTTCATAATATTTAGCAACGTCATTAATCTTGTTCCAATCTCCATTAAATTTATTA
>NZOP01000028.1 GCA_002693165.1 Nitrososphaerota archaeon | reverse complement strand
TTCAGCTATCCGGGCACTGGCTTCTATCCCCGGTCGCGAAATTGAATCCTATCGGACGCTGGCTCCGTTCGTGAAAGACCGGAATTACCGAGAAGTGGCGGTGACAGCTATCAGCCGTATCCCGAAAACAGGGATTCCAAAAGACCCAAAAAAACATACTGGTGGCCTTGTGGCAATTAATATTTTAAAAGAATTTAATTTACCCGGTGTAAAACTTACCGTTAAAAAAGGCGTTCCTCCTGGAAAAGGATTAGGTAGTAGTGCTGCTACTGCGGCAGCAGTTACTGTTGCATTGAATAAATTCTTTTCATTGAATTTATCTGACGAAGAAAAACTACGATTTGCAGCTAGTGGAGAGTTTGCATCGGCTGGTATAAACCATGCAGATAATGTTGCAGGATCTCTATTTGGAGGTTTTGTAGTAGTTAATTCTCTTCCAAATTTAAATTTTGTATCTTTTCCTTCTCCCAAAAATCTATTGATTTGTATTGGAATCCCAAAATTAAAGACNCCTNCTNAGAAAACNGGTTTAGCTAGAAAATTAATTCCAAAAAAAGTTAATTTTTCTGATTGTGTTANTAATNTATCTTATGCCTCAATGATGGTTGCTGGTTTTTCTACTGGAAATAAATATCTAATTGGANAATCTATGAATGATACAATTGTTGANCCTGCACGTTCACATACTATTCCAAATTATGATGNNTTAAAACNTGAATTNTTAANNATAGGTGCATTGGGTGTTACAATTAGTGGAGCTGGACCTTCTGTTATATCTATCTTGGATGGTAAAAAATCTTTTAATGATGTTAAAAAATGTTTTCAAGCACAATTNAAATCTGCTGGTTATGATTCATCAATCATTTTGACAAAAATTGGTAAAGGTGCAAGGGTGACAAAATAATGGAATTGAAGTGTATTGGTTGTTCTTCAACATTTGATCTTGACACTGTAATTTATTCATGCACTAATTGTAATGATTTACTTGAAGTTGTTTATGATTTAGATAAGATACAAAATAATCTTAATTCTAAATGGAAAGACACTCCGTTATCTGTATGGAAATATCATAATTTCTTACCTATTGATAAAGATACTGAACGCATTACATTAAATGAAGGTGGAACCAGGTTACATAATGTTGTTACGTTGGGAAGCTTTCTGGGTATTGATAATCTCTATATCAAAAACGAAGGTGATAATCCTACTTCTTCTTTTAAAGATAGAGGTATGACTGTTTCAGTAACTAAAGCTAGACAACTTGGNGCTAAAACTATTTCCTGTGCTTCTACTGGTAACACTTCTGCATCTTTAGCTGCATATGGAGCTAGAGGTGGATTAAAAAGAATTGTACTTATTCCATCGGGTAAAGTTGCTTATGGAAAATTATCTCAAGCTATGATATGTGGTGCACAAGTTATTCAAGTTAATGGAAATTTCGATCAATGTCTTGAGGTTGTTATGGATCTCTCAAAGAAATTTACTGATATCTATCTGGTTAATTCAATTAATCCATTTNGAATAGAAGGACAGAAGACCNTTGGATTTGAAATTTTTGAACAACTTAAGCATATACCTGATTATATAATAGTCCCTGTTGGTAATGCCGGAAATGTTAGTGCAATTTGGAAAGGCTTGTCTGAATTCTATAAACTAGGAATTATTTCCAAACTTCCTAAAATGATTGGCGTTCAAGCTGANGGTGCNTCTCCNATTTCTAACGCNTTTTTAACNGGTAAAATGGATATTAAAAATNTATCTAAACCCGAAACTATTGCAACGGCAATACGAATTGGTGCTCCTGCAAGTTGGAAAAAGGCTTTGAGGGCTATTTATGATTCAAATGGGTCTGCTGAAATTGTTTCTGACAAAGAAATTTTAGATGCACAACTTACTCTTGCAAAACTTGAAGGTTTGTTTATTGAACCGGCTAGTGCTACTCCAATAGCAGCATTAAAGAAATTACTTCGAAAAGGTGTAATTTCAAGTGATGACGAAGTTGTTTGTATAGCTACCGGACATGGCCTAAAAGATCCTGATGTTATTACCAAATTTGTTGAAAAACCTGTTGAAGTTTCTCTAGATATTGATGAAATTCAAAAACTTGTTCAAACTTGAAAAATCAACTATTTCTTTCTTCTAGTCTTTTATTATTTCTAATTTCCGCTTCTTTGAATCGTCGTTTGTCATCATCCGTTTCTGGTATAATTTGAGGCACTTTACATGGTTTCCCATAATCATCAATTGCCACTGCTACTAAATAACACGAATTTGTATGTGTTATTTTNCCTGTTATCAAATCTTCTGCTTCGATTCTTATTCCTATCTCCATAGATGTTGTTCCTGTATAGTTTACTGATGATTTCAGAATCATCTTATTACCAATAAAAATAGGCGCAAAAAACTGCATTTTTTCAATCACGGCCGTTGCAACATGTCTTCCCGAGTGCTTCGCGCCTACCATTCCAGCTATTTCGTCCATTAAAGTCATNATTTTTCCTCCATGAACCATCCCAATCGGTCTGTTATTCACGAATAGAAAGTTACCTGAATGTTCCATTAACATTAGGTGTGAAGATACTAGAGAAGATTCTTTTACAGTTTTTCCTTTCATTATTGTTACTCTTGAAATCTTTGTATTTAACCCGAATGATTACCTTGATGTTCCAGATTTAACAGGCAGAGTTCTTTTTGCGATAGTTCTCACTCCTAATATAAAAATTACACCTGGTAATAATGAAATAGGAGTCTCTTTTATTATAGTAAATATCCCAAGTCGAAAATTCGACTTGATATTGTGTACTTTGCTTTGTTTTTGTGCTATTCTGACTTTTCGTAAATTTGGGTAAAGTTCAAAGTCCTCATTATGGATTATTTTATTTTCTGTTATTCCTTCTCTATTATTTTCTCTAATNTTATCAAAAAACAATCTATCTTCAAAATGCAACATCTNTGGATCNAAACGTANCTTGTTTATAATTTTACTTTTTACAAATCGTGGAATTCCTTCATCATTTTTTGCCCAATATAATGCCCTAAGATGATGATAACTTCTCTTCAAATAACTTCCTGTATTTGAAAATTCTTCTGGTATTCTTAATAAATCAAAGTCTTTTGAACATTTTTGTATACATTCAAATAATAATTCTTTNGATTTTGGCATTTGATCAGANTCTAATAGAAATGTGTANTCTCCTGACATGTTGTCTAGNGCCATGTTTCTTTTAATAGAAATATTATTTTTTTCAGCAACTAATATTTTTGAAAATNTAGGTAATTTAATATCATTAACCCATTTAGATTTTTCATCNCACACAACAAGCCATTCATGAGGTTGTTNAGTTTGTTCGTCTAATTTTTCTCCAATTTCTTTAATCATNTTTCCATATTTTTNNTATGTNCCATGTACTGGTGTTATTATTGTAACATTCATATTTTAATCACTTTTTTTATTCCTGCACGTCGACCTGCTTCAAGATCTTTTTCATGATCACCAATTATTATACTGTTTTCTAAATCAATATTGTGTTCTTTAGCTGCTTGTAATAATAATCCTGGTTCAGGTTTTCTGCAATTACAATGTTCTTCAATTTTATGCGGACATACATATACGTCGGTTATTTCTATGTTGTATTTTTTTAATGAGTTAATTATATGTTGATTAATTTTATCAACTTGCTCTGATGTTACTATTCCTTTGTTAATTCCTGCTTGGTTTGTTACAATTATTATGATATAGCCTTCATTTTGTAGTGATGCTACTACAGGATAAATTGTTTCAATTAATTTGATTTGATTTATTGATGACAAATAACTTCCATCTATTTGTCGTACAATTGTCCCATCTCTATCTAGAAATACTGCCTGTGCTTTCATCCTCTTAATACTTCTGTAATATAGTGCAATAGTACTGAGTGTATTCCTTCAATTAATAATATATTACTCGATGGAATTGCAATACATAAATCTACAATATTGTTGAGTTCTCCTGATTTTCCAGTNAATCCAATGGTTTTAATTCCTCTTTTCTTTGCCTCTTTTACCGCATTTAATACATTTGTTGAATTACCACTACAGCTAATTGCAATAATTATATCACCATCTTCAACAAAATTTTTCAATTGTTCTGAAAAAATATTATCATACGATGTATCGTTTGCCCATGCTGTCATTACTGGTGTATTATCAGTTAATGACTGTGCACGAAATCTTGGTTTATTTTCGTTAATTGAAGTCTTTAATAAATCACATACAAAGTGCGATGCTGTAGCTGAACTTCCTCCATTTCCTATTACAAAAATATTGTTTCTTGTTGTCCTGGTATTTTCTAAAATTGTAATTAATTCTGTGATTTTCGTATCGTTGTTTATTAAATCGTCTATTGAAGTTTTTGAATCTTGTAAGAATTTCTTATTTTCCATATTTAATTCTCGCTCCTTTATGTTCTATTTTGAAAGGAATTTGTTTGCACTNTATTTTACTCAGATTTTTTATAATTTTATTATGATTTTCTTTTTCACTAATTACTAGAAAATGACCTCCTCCTCCAGCTCCTGTTACTTTAGCACCATAAGCTCCAGAGTCTTTAGCAACATCATGAACTTTATTTATAAATTTATTTGTTACACCCTTTGTAAATTCCTTTTTCAAAGACCAAGCACTTTCTAATGTATTTCCAACATCTTTAAAGTTTCCACTATTTAGATCTTTTTTCATATTTTTCGTTAATTTATTTAGTGTTTTTAATACATCAATCATTTCATATGATCTACTTTGTACGCGTTGTTCTTGCCTTCTTAATATTTTGTCTGCGTCTCGAGTAGTTCCCAAATAAAATAATAAACAAAATTCTGTTAATNGATCTGATATGTTCTTTTTAAACGGAGTAACTGTGATTTTGTTTTTCCTATATAATATATGATTGAATCCCCCGAATGCTGCTGGCATATGATCCTGTTTTCCTACTGCTTTTTTTAGTATATTTGCTTCTAAATTATATGCTTTATTCGCTAAATCTACCGCACCTAATTTCTTATTATTATTTAAATGATGTAGTGAATTTATTAGATTTACTGCTAATGTTCCTGATGAACCAAGACCACTCCCTGGTGGTACATCACTCCTAATTGTCAATCTTATGGGAATTCCTTTTTTTAATATTGAATAGAGTGACATCGACGGATTCTTTATTTTCGATAGTTCTTCTATTGTNCCATTATACTGTTCATTTACATCCTTGGCACTTAACACAAATGTATTTTTTAATTTATCTATTTTTATTGTTGAAAATCTTGATATTGCAAAGTTAATTACTTCACCTCCATATTCTTGATAAAAAGATGGAAAGTCAGTTCCACCTCCACAAATACTTATTCTGTGTGGCGCTATTGCTATAATTCTTTTATTAAATTTTTTCACCTTCTTTTATACTTTCTATTGTACCATAATCATTAAAACTTTCAACTTTTAAACTCATAAAATTTTCTAAATTAATTATTTCTCTTATCACATTTGCTAATTCTAATACTTCACCGTTAAACATTTTGTCTATGTGTTTTATAATTGATGGTAAAAAAAAGTATAATCCTGAACATACAATATTTGATTCTGGTTTTTCTGGTTTTTCAATTAATTCAATAACTTTTTCTTTATGGATTTTTACAACACCACTTCTTCGAGCAATTTCTTCATTTACATTAGATANAACAATTGTATGTGTTGTGGATCTGGATAATTTTGTAATTAATTCAAGTATATTTGCTTTAGTAATTGTATCTGCAAAACTTACAATAAATGGTTCATTGTTGATGAAAGATTTAGCAAGTAATAATGCATGAGCTGTTCCTAATAAGGGATCTTGTTTTATGTAAGTAATCTTCTTTCCATTATAATTGTCTCCAACTTGTTCAATTATTTTTTCACCCAAGTATCCAACNACAATTCCTATTTCAATATTTGAATTTATTTTTGTAATNTCATCTAGTGTATGAAAAATAAGTGGTTTNCCTCTAACTTTTACTAGTGGTTTTGGAATATTTTTTGTTAATGGCAAAAGTCTTTTCCCTTGTCCTGCAGCTAAAATTAGATATTTCATTATTATTCACTATGAAGTTTATTTGTTTTTAACTCTAATTCTATAGACACTAATATAGTTATAATAATAATAGCTATAGGTTATCGTGGTTACAAATTTAATTCATTCGTTTTTTTCTAACCTAAAAGATGGCCGTAAACTATTTTTATTGATTTTTTCACTTAACCTATTATTTTTTCTTTCTGGGTTAGTACTTGGGTATGATGTTTACCACTTTGCTAATGAGGCAGATACTGATGGAACTTCTTATTATAATATAGCTTTAGATCCTTTTTCTTCTTCTCCCGAAGAAAGTGGTTTTCGACATGCGACTTTTCTTTATCCTTTGTTAACATATTTGATTGCACAGGGTAATCCATTTTATACTGCACTTACAATGGAGATTATTAATATTATTGCGTTTTCTATAAGTGTAGTTCTTTTTTATANAGTTGCTTCTCTTGANGGTTTACAATTTTCAACTNTTTTTTATGCACTTAATCCGATATTATTAATTTCAACACATGGAGGTATGAATGAACCTTTATTTTTTGCTTTAATGTTTGGTGCACTTTATTATTTTAAAATTGATAATTATATGTTCTCTGCAATATTTTTGGCATTTGCTGCTATAACTCGTCCTGATTTTATTATTTTTTCTTTTCCATTTTTCTTTTTTGCGAAAGGAAAAAAGTTTGTTCCATATTTTTTAATTCCTTGTGTNGCACTTTTATTACATGGAATTCATTTAATTTCTAGATTTGGTTTAGATCATTTTCTTAAATTTACTTCTGGNGTNGATTCNGGTTTTCCTCATAGTATGCTTGGTATTCCTTTTGCTACTTTTTTNCAGAATAGGTTTTTTGGNGGTGTTAATACTCCTNTGATAACTGGATTAAATTATTTTATTAATGAATTTCTTGCCTGGTCTCTTTTCTTTGCTGCTATGTTGTCTGTTTATTTAATTTACAAAAAGAAACATGTTGATTATTTTAGTTTATCTTTGATTATTTTTGGTTCAATAATTCAGCCAGCTTATTCGTTTTTCTCTGGTTATTTTAGATTTATTTCCATGACTCCTTATTTGTACAAACTTCCTGTNNTGTTATTGAATAAGAGATTCCTGTTCCCTGTTGCTTTTGTTTATGCTATTTGTAGCATATTTTTGTTNGTGGCATGGTTTTTTTAGCTTGTTTNCGGAATATGCTATTTATATCATTTATTTGGATTATATTGCCCGGATTAAGCTATGAATAATAGGTTCATAATGCTTTTTAGGCAATAATGGATTATTCTACTCATATTTGTGATTAAAACCAAGAAATCTCCCTGATTTTTACTTGGATAGACTAATCGTCCATAAGTTTTATATATTAAAANNATGAAAANTNATCTTAAGGAGTATATAGTATGAACTATAATATAGATCAAAATTGGCTTTTCTCCAAACAATTCAAGGCAGCAACAGTAACTTTGTTACTAGCTGCTAGCTTGCTTTTAGCAGTAGGAGCTCCGATAGCTCCAAGTGCTTCAGCAGCAGTTACAGGAACATTGACTTTATCCAACTCCGCTTCTGGTACCCTGTGGGGCAATCAAACATTACAGATCACTGTCNNTGATAGTGANATTAATGTTAATGCCATGGCAGGAACCTACAATCAAGGCCCGACAATTACTTGGTCCAATGCAACAGGTACTTACTACATCAACAGTACACAAAATACTGGTGGTACGTGGGTAGCTTATGCAACTGATGCACTTTGGGTTACGTATCAANCAGGATGTGNTGNNNTAAANGCAACATCTAGTGATACCCCAACGGCTGGAAATGATGCAGCGCATACACATCCAGGACATGCAGCAGCAGGATCAGGCTCTAACGGATTGATTATAGGATCATGTGCGGACAACTATCTTAAAGTTGGACACTTGTCAAACGGTGTTCCTTCAACACGTACTTACACAAACCATACATACACCAAATCTGCAGCCGCAAGAGCTTCAGTCGCTCACAGTATTGTAACATCTCCAGTGATTCATGGCTTTAACATGACACGAAGTGCTACAATTACTATTACATACAAAGATACAGCAGATTCAACTGGTGCAGCTAAAGACGTTAGCAGTACGTTTACATACAAGGAGTCAAAAGCTACAGCTTATAATACCGTAGANAAACAAGCTACGGTTACCCCTGGTGGAAAGATTGACCTTTATGTCACAAATTATGACAGAAACGGTGATCCTACACTAGCTGAGACCTTCTCATTAAACAATAATACACATCGTGTAAGATTTGAGATTGTTACTTCAAGTAACGNTACGTTACAGAACTTAGTTAATAAAACCATGAACTACTTTGGTACAGCAGCAATAGACGGCCATAAGGCAACTGCATTCAAACTTAATTTCACAGAAACAGGTTTGAACACTGGTATATTCAGATGTAATCAATGTATAGACATGACTAAACTTGAGTNTAATACTACAGGCACTACAGCTTCTAGAAACATCTGGAACTTTACTGCTCGTGGTTCTGGNGATGTAGCACAAGGTTCAGCATCACATTGGAANGACGGTGATACTTTCAAGGTCAGCTTCTATTCAATGGGTCAAATTGGACACAGTATAAATTCAACACAATGTAAAGGTACAACCTTTAATACTGCATCTGGTGTACGAGGCGCTTGTCTCAATCAGACTTCAGTTACATTTACTATCTCAGAGACCGTTGGTACTTTATCAACAAGTGCAANTGCACTTTCACACTCTGACGATGTTACTGTTACAATNACTGACGCTGATGTNAACCATAATCCATTAGCAGTAGATACTGTTGGATTATTCGCTGAAATTAATGATAGTACTGCCATAGCAGTTACTGGTAAAGAAACTGGTGCAAACACTAGTNCNTTTACCTTTACTGTACGTGCAACTACTGCANCCACTACAACTGGTTGTAGTTTCTCATCTACAACTTACAGATTGACCTGTAGTCTAAGGCCAAGTCAAGCCAAGAATACAGTGATTGATGTAACTTACAAGGATGCTTATGCAAGCACTGCTACATTAGCTTCTGTTGCAGCTCAATCGTTGACATTTACAACGACTACAGCTACACTAAGCACTAATGCAGTAACCTATGATGAGAATGCAGATTCGATAACATTAACCTGGACTGAACCAGACGCTAATGATGCCTCTGCGACGATAGAACAAATGTTGTTCAATTCGACAAAGAAAGGNAATCCACAAACTAGCGATGGATCTTGTTCTGGTATATATATCGGCAGCACATGTAATGACAAGAAGCTTTCAAACTTCACAATTACATCAATCAATGGTACAAACGGTTATCATGACATTCGAAACTTCTCGAAGTTAGTACAGGAATCTGGCAAAGACACAGGTATTTGGACAACAACTGTAACACTTGTTTCATTACGAACTGGAACAGATGGTGCGGGAGGAGTCCCATTAGGTCTTGCAGCAGGAGACTCGTTAGTCTTCACTGTAAAAGACTTGTTTGATGCAGCAACTGTTAACGTGACAGTCACAATCGGAGGAACAGTAGGAGCACTTACGTTCGACCGTACAGACTTCCCGATTACAGTAGGCTATGCAACAAATGTTGCACGAAATCAAACACGTGTTAATGCAACAGTGACTTTAACTGACGCAGACAAGAACACCAACGTTAATGCAAGAGACAACGCAACTTTGCGTATGATCTTCAAGAACGGTACAGGTGAAGTTGTCGGTCAGACTCATGGTCCTGGTGCTGGATTACTCGATGGACAGAGCGGTGGTATATCATGGTATAATGTAACTGCACTCGAAACCGGTGTTAACACTGGTATCTTCACATTCAAGTGGGGTGTTAACTGGGGTGACTCAAATACTGATCTCCCAACAGTTATCAACTACTCGAAACCAACACAAGAACAATCAGAACTTGATAGAATGCAAGATATGGTTGGTGGTTCGATATGCTTCGAATGGGCAGACGGTGCATCAAGTACTAATATATCGATAGCAAACCCAGGTGTAGCTAGCAATGCAGCATCCAAGGGTGTCGCAAAGTGTCTTGATATTAAAGCACACGATTCAACTCTCACAGCAGACATGACAACAGGTAAACTCGGTGATTCATTCATCGTAACAGCAACATCTGCTGACCACAACCGAGATGTCGAAGTGAAAGATACATTGTACATGATCATGATTGGTACTGCAAAACAGACTGCACCCGCAGAAACTGATACTGCTAAGTACAACACAACNGTTGCACTTACAGAAACTGGTGTAAACACTGGTGAATTCACCAAGACAATCACGTTAGAGCCAGGAAAGTCGCCATTCGGCACAACCTTGACTGCTAACCAATACATCAGATTACGTATCAGAGATAATGCAACATCTAACAGCTTCTATTCAGGAGCAGGTTTAGCTCGAGCATCANCTACTCATGCGATTACAGTCCAAAGTACAACTGCAACATTAACAGTGAGTCCGGGAGATGAAACAGGCCCAGACAATAAACTCTATGTGAAACTAGTTGATCCAGACTTGATGACAACTGCAGCCAGCGCTGTAACCTTAACTAAGGTCATATCCAANGGAACAAGTGATGAAGAANCACCNACGGCATCCAATGGAACGACTGCAACAGGTACATACTGGTTCGGTATCACAATAGCAAGATCAACAGGCTCACCAACTAACGANGATGGAACATTGCACGTCAATGGCTCTGACATAATATACTTCTATTATTCAGATACAGCTGACNCGTCAGGAACCTTACAGGTTATTACTGCATCACTTACTGTCAAGACAGTATCTGGTACAATAGGAACCGATAAGGCCAACTACTTAGTAGGTGAATTCGTAGAAATTACTGTCACTGATATGGATGCAAATACCAATCCAGAAACACTGCAATCAATAACTGTTAAAGTTACAACAGAAAGCTGGGAAGTAGGAAAAACTATCACACTGCAAGAAACTGCAGCAGATAGTGATGTCTTCACAGGNAAGNTCGAACTACTTGCAAACACCAAGGGTGTACCTTCTGCATCACAAGTAACCGCTANTGTCGGTGATACTGTGACNATAAAGTACACAGATACACTTTGTAACGACTCGAAGAAGTGTACCATAATTGGAACTGCAAAGGTTGGACAAGCCTTATCGAAGACTGAACAAGTTCCCGCAAGCGATCCAGAAATAGTAGATACAGCTGGTAATGCATTAGCAGCACCAACTGCAAACGATATACTTATCGTCCAAGCTACTATCACAAACGATGATGACGTTGCTCACACAGTAACATTCTTGGTACAAATCAAGAATTCAGCTGGTGAAATTGTCAACCTCGGATGGGTCAGAGACATCGAACTATCAGTTGATGAGTCACAGACACCAGGATTATCTTGGTTGCCTGATGGCGCAGGTACATACACAGCAGAAGTATACGTATGGGAGAGCCTCAGCAGCGCTGTAGCTCTATCACCAGTGAAGACAATAACCTTCACTGTAGCCTAGGAGAGGACAACGCAAGTTGACCTCCCCCCTCTTATTTTTCCAGAGCACTGGAAAAATGAACGTAGCTTCAGCAGTAGTATTATCAATACTGTTACTCGCTGCAGCAGCTCCTGCTGCTTTCGCTGTAACACTTAGTGGTAATCAGGATGAATACAATCCTGGAGATCAACTANNTGTAACAGGAACTGCAGGACCAAACGAAGACATTACATTCAAAGTATCAAATCCAAATGGTGCACAAGTCGCAGTTGGACAAACTGCNGCTGATGCTGAAGGTGATTTCNCACATNACANTGTTGAGATTCCCAAGCGCAGCTACGACTACATNNCCATTCGGAAGTTATACTGTNACTGCAACAGCAGGTAGTGGATCGGTTGATCTAGCTGTAACCTTTGCCGAAACGGCAGCCGTTGCACCAAGTCAACCTGCAGCAAGTCAAGAGAGCGGAGGATTCGCCGTTACAGTATCAGCAGATGGTACATACCAATCTGGTGATAGTGTATCAATCTTCGTGCTAACTACTGACAATGGAGTCTTAACCACTGCAACAATATCTGTTGCTCGTGTACAGGCCCCAAGTGGTTCAGAAAATGTACTTAGTACATGCACACCNGTTAGTACTGGATTACAGCGATGCTCATATAGTGTAGCTGGCGGAGTCGGAACATATGCAGTTCTTGTGAGCGCATTCACAGGAGCAGGTTCTAGCTCAGCTGTTGGAACATTCCAAGTTTCATCTGGTATCAATATTGATATCCCTGAAGCAGAAAGTAATGCTCCAATACTCAATGCAATAGCTGGCATTTCAAGAGATATTGACGCTCTTGGTAATGACGTAGCAGATGTTGAAGGTGCAGTTGGAGGTATTAATATACCAACACCACCAGCAGCAGGTGCAAGTCTAGCTCAAGTTAGCAGCGCATTGAACGCAGCAGTTGCAGATGTAAAGTCAGCAATCTCTGGTAGCCAATTAGCAATCGAAGAGGGAGTCGAAGAAACAGAAGACGACCTTGAGGGTGCTATTGACGATATCAAGAGCAATGCAGACGCAGCCGCATCTGGTTCTTCACAAGCAGCATCTACAGCTCTAATTGCAGCAGTATTAGCCGCAATAGCAGTAATACTACAAGTAGTAGTAATCGTACGTGGAAACGTTCTAAAGTAACCGAAATCGGAAGCGCGTTTACGCGCTCCATTTCTTTTTTTTTATTTTATTAAACTCCAGCACTTGCTATAATCGAAAGTATAAATTATATAATATCTAAATCACTTAAGGCGTAGAACTAAATGGGATTGTATTTATTTTTTAAACACAATATACTTGTGCCACTAATAAAAATCACTAAACTTGACAAGATAATTGAACCTTTGCCATTTAGATTATTTGAACTGCAACTTGCNTCATTTTTTGGTAATCCGACTAGCGAAAGAATTATAGAACACCCTTGGACGATAAATTGGATGAAAAAAAATTCGCGAGGTAAAATTCTTGACATTGGATGTGGTGACGAAGCTCTTATGACATCTTATCTTATATCAAAAGGATATGATGCATATGGATTAGATCTTTTAGAAACTCTTCGATTGCCTAAGAATAGATTTTATAAAAGAGATGTAACAAAAACNGGAATTGATTCAGAAACTTTTGNGACCATCTTNTTGGTNTCTACACTGGAACATATTGGATCTGAAGATGAAGATTTTCAAACAATGGAAGAATCGTATCGCTTATTAAAACCAAATGGAATCATATTACTGTCATCTCCTTTTTGCAAAGACTATGATTGGCGNGGCCAACGATTTTACAGTAGGGAAAGAATATACAAACTAATTAAAAACTTTGAGATATTGGACGAATCATATCATATACAGAAAGGCTCTAAATGGCATAAAGTTACTTACGACGATGCAAATGAACACACAAAAAATTACAAAGGCCCACATTCAATAGCAATAATATCACTAATATTGAGAAAGAAATGACAGGCCCGGAGAGACTTGAACTCCCGATCTCCAGTTCCGCAAACTGACGCCCTAATCCAATCTAGGCTACGGGCCTACATANGAGTTTGACATCAACTAGAATATAAAATCAAATATATATGAAAGGAAATTAGAAATCATGAGCTCAAAGGAATACGTAAAAAATTTTGTCGCTCAGTCGCTCGGNATACCAAGTGACCATGCTGATTTATTAATTATTGATGAAACAAATATTCGAATAATTTCTTCATTGCTTTCTGGAACTAAATCTAATACAAGTTTTCAGGATCCAATAATTGACTCTATTCTTNGTAACATTAAAGAACACTATGNTAATTATTGTAGAAAGAACAACATTCCAATAATAACTAAATGTAAGTGGCCATACAATAAAAAATTCGCTGTTACATTGACACATGATTCGGATACAATTGAAGNATCTGAATCACATCTNNTGAAAGTCAAGAGTCGTTTTTCTGAAGATGATTTCAATCAGGCATTGAATGGAAAAAAAAATCTTTATTGGAATGTGGATCGACTTGCAGATATTGAGAAAAAATACGGTTTTAACTCATCTTTTTATTTTTTAACCAGNGAATATGACTTGGCNGACCACAAAGAAANTCTTAACAATTTAAACACNTCTGGATGGGAAATTGGTTTACATGGAGGATTTGGTACGCATAACAACAATGAAAAAATGAAAAGTGATATTGTGAATTTTAAACATCAATTGGGATTTGATTCATTAGGAATACGTGAACATTATTTACAATTTGATTATCATGTTACCTGGGATATTCTTGAAGACAACAACTTTGTCTATGATACATCTTTAGGTTTCCGAGAACATCCTGGTTTTATGGCCGGTATATCTATNCCATTCCATCCTCCAGATAAAAATTGGACAACACGAGAAATAATTGAATTACCTCTTATAATAATGGATACTAGTTTGTGGGGATACATGAATCTTGGTGAGGACGAAGGTATGGATATAATTGAAAAATTTATTGATGTGATAAAAAACAAAGAAGGATTATTGACAATATTATGGCATCAAGAAGCATTGTTAATGAAAAAAGGAAATATCTATCCAAAAATTCTAGAAAAACTATCTAAAGAGAACTGTTATGTTGATTCTGGTATAATGATTGCAACCTGGTGGAAGGATAGAAATAAGTCTGAACTCGTCTTATTACTAGACAACGATGGATGGCATTGCAACCTGAAGAATGTTCCTGCTGGACTCTGCATAGAGGTTGGAAATATATCAACCAAACCAATAATAGAGGGNAGTGGTAAAATTATTAACTTCACGAATCATTCTTGTACTATTGAATTATCAGGAGATTGTGTATTAAGATATGNCTCATAGAATATTAGTTACCGGTTCAGGAGGAATTGGAGGAGTTAATTTCATAACTGCCTTAAAATCAACCNCTGAAAAATATNTCATTACAGGGACTGACTTTAACAAATATTATCTTGAATTCCCACAAGTTGANCTGAAATATCAAACTCCTAGACATTCTGATCCCAAATTCTTACCAATGATTAAAAAAATTATAGATGATAATGATATACAGTTTCTTCACCCAAGTCCCCATTCTGAGGCTGCTGTTATTGCAAAGAATAAAGACCAAATAAATGCNTCCACCTATCTGCCAAATTATGATATTATAATAAAAGACAAACTCGACACACAAGAAATACTTGAAAGAAATTCCTTACCTGTTGCAAAAACTGAAGTCATATCNTCATTAGATGAAATAGAATCAACAAAAGAAAAATTACCTAGTGCTAAAGTGTGGGTTAGGATGAAAAGTGGAGCAGGAGGAAAATTAAGTTTGTTATGTGAAAGTTCTACTGAAATACAAAATTGGATTGAATTATGGGTNAACAGAGGCGTATCTACTTATTCTGATTTCATGATTCAAGAATATTTACCAGGAAAAAATATTGCATTTGACAGTCTTTGGCATAATGGTAAGTTTATTGCATCATATACTAGAGAAAGATTAGAATATCCATTTAAACACATTTCTCCATCTGGTATTACTGGAACTCCTACTGTCTCGAGAATCATAAAAGACGAAAAGATCAATGAAATATCTAANCAAGCAATCTTGTCAGTCGATTCCAAACCTCACGGTAGTTACGCTGTTGATTTGAAGGGTGATAGTAGTGGACATCCTAATATTACAGAAATTGATTCTGGGAAATTTCATACTACGACTCCCGTTTGGGGACTTGCAGCAATTAAGTTAAAATTAGACGATAAAAAGAATTTACCTGATTATTATTGTAAANTNGGNNTGAATTTAGTNGAACCTGAAACTTTAGGTTCGGATATTTATCCTGATGATTTGTACCTTTTACGGCATATAGATACTGGAACTTGGCTCTGGAAGGAAGATGGTTATAAGGTAAAAATCTTATGATTGATCTTGTAATTTTTGATCTAGATGGAACTCTAATTCGATTACCTGTGAGATACGATTTTCTTAGAAANGAATTAAAAGAACAATTTCAGATTGAAGGTGAATTTTTNCTTATTCCAACAATCTTGAATAAGACTAAAGGAAATGAAAAATTAAAAAAAAGCGCCTTTGATTTCATTTGTACCGAAGAATATCGTGCAATTGATGAATTAGTTGCTTATGAAGGAGCTGTTGAATTATTAAGAGATTTACATGTTATGAATAAAAAACTTGCACTAGTGACACTTCAATGTAGGAAAGCAGCTTTGAAAATCTTGGATGTATTGGACATGAAAGATTTATTTTCTAATATATTTACACGCGAAGACTATACAAACCGATATGATCAGATAATTAATACAATGGATGTGTTAAAAATAAATCAAACTCAGACTCTCATGGTTGGCGATCGAATTAATGATTTTGAATCTGCTACAAAAGCTGGCTGTCAATCAATAATTATNNGAAGAAATGATCAATCTCCTGTGAAAGATATGCATTTTGTGAAAGATAATCTTGAATTAAAAAACGAATTAATACNATTGTTATAGGTATNTATATTTAGTTTCAATATGCCATTTGAGAGTTTTTTCNAATCCTTGTTCGAGTGANACTTTAGGTCTAAATTTGAGNGTATTTTTAGCTTTTGTTATGTCTGGNACTCTTCTCTTTGGGTCTCCTTCTGGCATTGGCAAGTATGTAATTGATGATTTACTATTTGTTAATTTCAGAATAGTCTTTGCTAGATCNATTATTCGTGTTTCTTCTGGATTTCCCAAATTAAATATTTCGCCTTTGGTCTTCTTCATAGTTAATGATTTCAAAATACCATCAATAATGTCTGTTANATAACAAAAAGATCGTGTTTGTTTACCATTTCCCCATACAGTTAACTTCCTTTGATTTACTGACTGCAAGATGAAACGTGATAACGCTCTTCCATAGTTTCCATCTCCTCGAAGACGTGGTCCATATGTGTTGAACAATCTGATTATTCGTATATTTGTATTATATTTACGAAAGTATGCCATTGCTAATGATTCACAAAGTCTTTTACTTTCATCATAGCACGATCTTGGACCTGATGGGTTTACATTTCCGAAATAAGTTTCTGGTGTAGGGAATAAATTAGCTTCTCCATATACTTCTGAAGTAGAAGTAAAGAGTAATTTTGAATTAGTTTTACGTGCAAGCTCCAACAATTTTTTTGTGCCTTCTGTGTTGACAATGATGGATTCAATTGGATGCCTAATATAATCATCTGGTGATGGTCTACTTGCTAGGTGTAGAATATAATCTGGTCTGATATTNAGTGTTTTCTTGACGATATCTATTTTTTTAAAAGTAAAATTATCAAATTTCTTTAGGTGTGTTATGTTTGTTGCTTTACCGGANGATAAATTATCTACACAGTAGACATTAGCGTTTAATGATACTAGTAATTCACAAAGCCAACTTCCAATAAACCCTGCACCTCCTGTAATAAGGAATATTTTATTTGCTAACCTGAGTTTTTTATTTTCGTCTATTAGCTTTTTAATATCTGAAGTTAAAATCGTTGATATATTAAATCACCTGGTGTTTTCACTATATTTTTTTGACAAGTACTGGGCCTCGAAATAATTTTCTGGTGTTCCTATGTCAAATCTTATTGAATTTTTTGGTAACTCATACCCTAAAACATTCATATTTTCACTAATCATATATTGTATTGCATCTGTTATCTGAATTTCATTACCTTTACCTTTTTTTATTTTTTTTAATATTTTCATAATTATTGGGTTGAATGTGTTGAGTGGCATTATTGCAAGATTTGAAATGTATTTTGTTGGTTTTTCTACTGCCTTTGTTATTGTGTATGTTCCTTTCTTTTTTTTACCAAGTACTATTCCATATGGTTTTGGATCTTTTACTTTTTGTAATGCAATTACGCAATCTGCATCTTGTTTTACACATAAAGTAAGATGCTGGTTATTTGGAGATAGAATTAAAGTATCTCCAGCATGAAGCAAAAACTTTTCATCATTTACAAAAGACGACGCAAGAGAAACTGCATGTCCGTAACCAAGTGGTTTGTTTTGATTAATCCAAGTGATGTTGGATTTTTCAATTCTTTTATAAAATTCATCTAAATCTCGAATATATATATTTNGACGTTTACCTGTTAAACTGTCTAAAAATGAATAGTCTGGAGAAAAATGATCTTCTATTGCACGTTTTTCTCGTCCTACTACNAAACAGAAATCCCTTAAACCAAAATCAAATAACTGCTCAAAAATTAATTGTACGANTGGTTTGAGTAGAAGCTGACCTTTCTTACTTTTAGCGAATATTGGAAGCATTTCCTTTGGCTGTTCTTTTGTAGTCGGTAATAGTCTAGTTCCTCTACCTGCCACTGGTATAACTGCCTTTTTTATCAACTTACTCACTTCTATTCTCATAATCCATTTATTTCAATGTATCATCAAAATATATATGGAATATGATGTTGGTTTTGTAGGTTTAGGATATGTNGGCTTGTCCACGGCAGTTTGCTTTTCTAATCGTAGAATGAAGGTGCTTGGGATAGAAATTGATACTAATAAAATTTCTCAAATTCGTAAAGCAAAGACTCCAATTCACGAGAAAGATATGTCAGAATTATTAAAAAAAGCCATTGATAAAAATAATTTAGTTGTGTCTTCTGACTATAATGAATTACAAAAAACTCGCATCATCTTTCTGACAGTAGGTACACCAAGTAATAAGAATGGTTCTATTGANGTGAGNTATATTCGCCAGGCAACTAAAGAGATTGCAAAAATAATTAAATCCATCGATGAATATTTTCTGATAGTTGTCAAGAGTACTGTCGTTCCAGGTACATCAAATAATATAATTAAAAAAGATCTTGAAAAATATTCAAATAAGAAGTTAGGAAAACATTTTGGAATTATTGCTAACCCTGAATTTTTACAAGAAGGTAAAGCTATTCATGATACATTTTATCCTGATAGGCTGGTTATAGGAGCCGATTCAAAAAATGAACTTACTATGATAAAAAATTTATATAAAAAATTTTATCGTCAACTTCCTCCAGTTATAGAAACTTCATTAGTGAATGCCGAGCTGATAAAATATTCTAATAATTCATTTTTGGCAACGAAAATTAGTTTTATGAATTACATTGCAAGGATTGCCGAAGAAATACCTGGTGCAGATGTTAATGATATAAAAAATGCACTTGGTTTAGATAAAAGAATTTCTGATTCTTTTCTTAATGCTGGTCTTGGTTTTGGTGGATCTTGTTTTCCAAAAGATGTTCGAGCATTAATTGCTTTTAGTGAAAGTGTTCGAGTAGAATCTGACATTCTCAAATCAGTTATGAGAATTAATAATACACAATTTCTTCAAATCATTTCACTTTTACGAAATAAACTTGGTACGATAAATAACAAGAAGATATCAATTTTAGGTCTATCTTTTAAACCAAATACTGATGATATTCGAGAAGCTACTTCTATCAAGATTATTGAAAAATTACTTAANCATGGCGCGAGAGTAACTGTGTATGACCCTATAGCAATTCCTAATATTAAGCAAATATTTGGAACTTCCATAAAATATACCAAAAATGCTCGTTCCTGTTTGAAATCTTCTGAATGTTGTTTGCTTGTTACTGAGTGGGAAGAATTTAAGAAGCTAAACAATGACGATATAACAAAATTAATGAAAAACCCGTTGATTATTGATGGAAGGAGGCTATTTTCTAAGAATCATTTTAAAAANCCTGTTGAATATTATGCAATAGGCTTGGGTTAATCTAATTAATATGTATAATAATTATATAATATAATATGNCCGCAAAAAAAATTAAAAAAATTAACAGAGGGGTTTTGAAAAAAATATCCAATCCTGTTTCTGAACCATATGAGATAAAACTTGANGCCCCTGAATTTACTTTCTATGGATCTAAGAACCAACCTGATTATGCATTTATTAATATTACAACAATTCCTGATAAATCTGTNATTGAATTAAAATCCTTTAAAATTTATTTACAACAGTTTAGAAATATAATTTTTTCATATGAACGAGTGATTAATATAATCTATGATGATTTAATGTCTACCTATAAACCAAAACGCTTAGTCATTTCNATGGAGTTTAATCCTAGGGGTGGAATCTCTTCTACATTGACTGTCGATTCATTTGAACGTGAGTTGTTTATTGAACGAAACAAATAGATTCAGAATAATTAAAACCGTAAAAGATTTGAAATGTAATTCTTGTCCATTGATGAATGGCGAGAATAATAATTCTGAATTGCCTTGTTCTTTACGCGTTACTCTTGATACTAACACGAGTTTTATCCGAGTTATATGTGGATACTGTGATTTCAAATCAAAAATCTATTATAAAGATTTATTGAGTATTGATGGTATTCTGGATAAACATGCTAAAGTCAAGTCTGTTTAAATTACTGANGGAAAAATAAATCTACGAATAATTTATTTTCATAATCCCAGTCATATGGTTTTATTGTTTTATAGCCATTTTTTGCTATTTTTTCTCTGTATTCTTGATCAGTAGTCAATTGTAAGATTTTCTCAGTAATTATATTAGGATCCAGTGGTGTGAGGATTGTGTTGTGTTCAGTTTTCAAGAATTCATCATATTGATCAAACCATGGAGCTGCTGAAATAGTAGGTCTATTCATTATCATTCCTTCAGTAATTTTTGTAGAAATGTTGTATAGATAATTGATATTTAGNCTGATATCACATGATTTTATCAATAAAGGTATTTCATCATGGTCCATCCAATCTATAAATACAAANCGATTTTCAATTCCAAATTCTTTAATTCGTTTTTTTAATAGGTTTAATCCGTCTTTATTGTGGGCAACAATCAAAAATTGTATATTGTCATGAGCTTCACATACCTTTTTTGCAGTTTCTGATAATATATCAACACGATTGTAATGTGGATGCATCAATCCTGCAAACAGTATTACTATCTTTCCATCAAGTTTATTTTGTTTTCGAAATTTTTCTATTTCNNCATCCTTAATTACAGTTTTAAATCTGTCATCATAACATAATGGAAAGAATGTAACTTTTCGTTTGTATTTATTACTATATTGTTTTGCTTGTACTGGATCAACTGCAAATACATAATCTGGAGAGAGGAAGAAAACAATTTTCTCTGTTATTAGTAAAATCTTTCCTTTAATTCCTCGATATAAATCATCCGATCTTGGGTCAGACGGTTCAGCAATCCATCTCTTTTTTGTAATTATTTTTAGAATTCCTGCGATTAAACCAAAAAAGAATGTCTGTGAACTNTAAATTACATCGAAAGAAATTCTTTTTTGTAATAATAAAAATAATATTGTTAATATTGAAGAGATGCAAAAAATTATTTCATTGACAAAACTAGAGCCTGTACGTATTGTCGGTGGTAATATCCAAATTAAATTATCGTTATTTTTATCAAACTTTGAAATTTGTAATTTCGTAATACTGCGAAGTAATGGAAGAGAAGAAATACTTTCACTTATTGGATTCATTGTCAATGCGTATGTTGTATAACCTATTTTGGCCAATCTTGGTGTTAACGCATGTCTACCATAGGTTGTTACATCATTTGGTCGAGGAACTCCCTTTGTTATTCTTAATATTTTCTTTGACAAATCAATANNCCTNCTGATCCTGTAATTGATTAATTTNCAAATACATTGATAAATCTATATGATAATCTGATTGATTATGTTGCTATTTTGCGTAACAATATTTCTATTATAAATTACTGAATTTTTGATACTCGCTCCTCTTTTTACTATAACATCATTCATTATAATTGAATTTGATATTGATGTTTGGGCATTGATTACAGAGTTTTTGCCAATACTAACATTAGGACCTATTTTTGCATTAACATCTATTTTTGAATTCTTATCTATAAAATTTTTTTGTTTAGTAATATTCTTTAAAACATACGAATTTGCGCAAATTAAATCTTGTAATGTATTGACATTGATTATTTTTTTTGTAAATCTTAATCCCGCAATAACGTTTTTGTCAACAAGTGCTTGTTGAAGTCCACTTGTTATTCCCCACGAATCGAATATTTTATTATTTGATTTAATATACATAATTGCCTCTCTGCTAAATACATATACTCCACTAATTGTGGCATTAGGTTTTGTTAAAAAATCTATTACTTTACCATTTTGAATTCGTGCGTTTATATTGTTTTTCTGAAATTTTTCAAATGTTAACCCTGCAAACGTTGACACTTGTAATAGTTTGTTTGGAAATGAAGAGTACACATTATCTGCATGACATATTAAATAATGTTTAAAATTATTATTTTTTGTTACTGCCAGAATAGTCTTTCTAATTCCAATTGGTTTTTTTATTGATGTTATCTCTATATTATGGTTATGAAATTTCTTCACATTTAGTAGATATTCAAAGTCTTTTGATTTTTGACATACAATGTTAAAATTTTTAATTCCAATTTTTGTTAATGCTGATAGAGAATATTCAATTATTGGAACTCCTGCTATTGGAATTAGTGCTTTTGATATTGATTTTGTTAAAGGATGTAAGCGTGTCCCTGACCCTGCTGCTAGAACAATACCAAGTGTTTGCGATTTTTTTATTTGCATTATTAAATTAATATTCTGTTAATTAATATGAACATTTATCAAGTGGAAAAAAAAATTAATGACTGATGAATGTAGGAGTTTTAGGTGCCTGTGGGTTTATAGGTCGGAATATGGTTAATGAACTTGAAAATCAAGGATATTCTGTTCAATGTTTAGATTCTGTTGATCTAAAATTGTTTAAAGATCTTTCTTTAGTTGATATAACCAATCTGGAATCAATCATAAAAGCTACAAAAAATTGTGATGTACTGATTAATTTAGCTGCTAGTCCTTTGATTAAGTCCACATCTGATCCAGTAAGTGATGTTGCAACAAATGTTCTTGGAAATGTAAATGTCTTTGAAGCGTGTAAAATTAACAAAATTAAATCTGTTGTATTTAGTTCTGCATCATCTCTTTATGGAAAAGTAGAAACATCTGATGTTGCAGAAGATCATTCTTGTACTCCTAGAACTCCCTATGGAGTTTCAAAGTTTGCTTGTGAGCATTATTTGAGAGTGTTTAATGAGTTATATGGATTGAACTTTACTGTGTTTAGATTCTTTAATGTATATGGTCCCCTTCAGGCAGGAGGTAGTGGTAGAATAATTCCAAATCTTTTGGACAACATATCTAACGGAAAAAAAATTCAGATATATGGTGATGGTAAACAAATTCGAGATTTTATTTATGTTGTAGATATTTGCAGATATATAACAAAATTATTATCACTTACTTCTCCTAATGACGTCTTTAATATGGGTACTGGAGCAGCTACCAATATCATAGATCTCGTAAAGTTATGTGGAGAAATTGTAAATAAGACTCCTGATATAGAATTTCTTCCTGCTCGACCAGGAGAAATAGGAAATTTTACCGCAAATACTGAAAAACTAAAGGGATTATTTGGAGATCTTTCTTTTACTGATTTGAGAGACGGTTTACAATCTACTTGGTCTTCTAAGAATCCATAAGTAATTTATCTAAAGAAATATTTGGTTTTGTAAACTCTTTTCTTACGATAAATAGTTTATACCATGTTTCAAATGCAAATATATCCCATAATTTATTATAATGTGTTCGAAAATGGTCTGATGTTTCTTGTGAAAGTAACTTTGTAACAAAATCTTTTGTGAAAAACCCTTGACTAATTCCTATTCCATCTAATAAATACTGTTTTGCATATTCATGTAGTTCTTTCTTGTACACAAGTACTGGATCTGGGTTGAATCCTTGTTTCGATTTCTTAAGCACAAAGTCTGGTAACCTGTTAGTCATGGTTTTTTTAAGAATGAATTTCCCTTCATTATTGTGGAATTTATAATTCATTGGCAGTTGTTGTGACAAACTGGTTAATTCATTATCTAGAAAAGGTACTCTTACTTCTAAACCATGAGCCATACTAACTGCATCATCAACTAACAAAAACTCATTTGTCATCTTCATTTCTTTATCTGCTTCTACTACTTGTTGAAGGAAACTTCCATTTGTATTAAAAAAAGGTATAAAAAGATTAGACACGGATCTTTTTGAAAAATTTTTAAACTGTTTGCCAAAAAAATCATTCATTTCGTTTTCTGATAGTATATCTCGACCTTGTGTATTGATATATGTTTTAACTTTTTCTTGTGTTGGTAAATCATCCTTATAATTCATAATTTGTTTATATCTAAAATCATATCCTCCAAAAAATTCATCACATCCTAAACCACTTAGTACAACTTTGACATGTTTTCTTGCTAATTTTGCTAGATAATAATGCCATAGATTTCTTTTAGGACCTTCTGCGCACCATATCATGGATGGAAATTCTTTCATTATGGCTCCGTCTATTATAATCTCTTTATGATCTGTTTCAAAATATTCTGATACTTGTTTTGCTGTTTGTAATTCATCTCTTTCTTCACCAAATCCCATTGAAAATGTTGTTAACTTCTTGTGACCAAGTTCTTTTGATATTGCTACTAATGTAGTACTATCAATTCCTCCTGATAGGTAGAACCCTAATGGAACGTCGCTTATCAAATGACGTTTAATGCTTGAAAGTAATGCATTATTTAATTTTGTAGATGCCTGATTTTCTGTAATTTCTAACAAATTGTGTGTATTTTCCCTTTTATATTTGCGAATTTCTAATTGACCGTTGCTTTTTGCACGCAGAAAATGTCCAGCTGCAAGTCTTTGAATATTCTTAAAAATTGTTTGTTCATACGGTATGTATCTGAGATTTAACATATAATACAAAGATTCAATGTTTACTTCAGGTTCAATATCCTGGGAATTCAATATTGCCTTTGCTTCTGAAGCAAATAATAATTTCTTGTTGACTTCTGAAAAATATAGTGGTTTTATTCCATGGGAATCTCGTGCTAATATTAATTCCTTTTTCTTGGAGTCCCATATTGCAAATGCAAACATTCCATTAAACATGTTAAAAGATTCAATTCCGTATTCTTCGTACGCATGAACAATTACTTCAGTATCTGAAGAAGTTGAAAAATTATGGCCTTTCTTCTCAAGTTCTGATTTTAATTCCTGATAATTATATATCTCACCGTTATATACTACTACAAAATTTTTATTTTCATTGAACATTGGTTGTGAACCTGTGTGTAGATCTATTATACTTAACCGTGCATGTCCCAAACTTATTCGATCATCGTGAAAATAACCAACTTCATCAGGTCCTCTATGAGTCACTGAATCAGTCATTTTTTTAATGATATGTTGATCGTTAGTTCCGAAAATCCCTGTAATTCCACACAAGTTGAAATAAATTGGTTAATCAGTAATTTTAGTATGTCGGTATTCACTGAAAAATAAAGGTTATTAGATATAATGAATGTGGGTAAATGTATGTCGTATTTACGCACTACTTGTAGACTTTGTAAAAGCACTGATATGATTAAATTCTTAAGCCTAGGAAAGACTCCGTTAGCAAACAGCTATCTTAAACCTGAGGAACTAAAAATTCC
Source organism: Nitrososphaerota archaeon (assembly GCA_002693165.1). Next base: position 45,159 of record NZOP01000028.1, on the reverse strand, counting down.
CGAACCAAGTTATCCTTTAGAAACTTATTTTTGTCAAGATTGTGGTCTAGTCCAATTGTTGGATATTATTCCTGGTGAAGTTCTTTTTAGAAACTATTTGTATATATCTTCTACTGCACCATCTTATATTGAACATTTTACAAAGTACGCACAAGATATTGTGAAAAGATTTGATCTTACTGATGAATCTTTTGTTATTGAATTTGGTAGTAACGACGGAATTTTATTGAAACCCTTAAAAAATCTTGGAATTAAAACTCTGGGTGTAGACCCTGCCGAGAATATTGCTAAAATAGCTGAAAGTGATGGAATAGAAACTTTTGTTGATTTTTTTACTGAGGATAATGCAAAAATAATCCTAGAAAAATATGGACCTGCTGATATAATCACAAGCGCAAATGTTTTTGCGCATATTGACGATCTTGACGATGTTTTACGCGGAGTTTCTGTTTTACTCAAAGATGATGGAATATTTGTTGCTGAAGCGACTTATATGGTAAATATGTTAGAAAAGAAATACTTTGATTTAATCTATCATGAACATGTATCATATTACTGTATTAGGCCATTACAGAGATTTTTTGAAAAATTTGACATGGAAATCTTTGACGTTGAAGATATTTCTACTGCAGGAGGTTCTATACGAGTATACGCGAAAAGAAAGATTGGAAAACATAACATTACTGAATCTGTTAGTAATCATTTGGCCCTGGAAAATAGATTGAAAATGGATCAAGCAGTTACTTACAAGAACTATGGTAATGAAATTGAGAAATGTAAAAATGAAATTATGAAGTTATTACTTCAATTAAAAGACGATGGTAAAACAATTGTTGGTTATGGAGCTGCGGCTAAGGGAAATACTTTATTAAATTATTTTGGAATTGGTACTGATATCTTAGATTATGTAGTTGATATTGCTGAGATTAAACACGGATTATTTACTCCTGGCAAACATATACCAATCCTTCCTACTGAAAAAATTGACGAAGATAATCCTGATTACGTTCTTATTTTGGCATGGAATTTTGCTGATGATATTATGAAGAAACATGAACAATATCGAACGAATGGCGGAAAATTTATTATTCCACTTCCTGAAATTGATATAAAATAAATATATTTTTATATTAAATTTTTATTTTGCATTGCAAAAATCATACGTTCCAGTCCTTCATCTAATTTGAATTGAAATTTATAATTATATTTTTCTTTTAATTTTGTAATATCTGCTATGATATTTTTTGAATTATTTTCTGATTCTTTAAAAATTATACTAGTTTTAAGAATTTTTGAAATTTTTTCTGCTAATTCTTTTATTGATACTACCTCATTTCCTGCAATGTTAATACAATCAAAAGATATGTTATTTTTATTTTCTACTAATAATTGTATTATTTGTATTACGTCGTCTATATATATCGGATTAATTTTTGGTTTTGCATCTATATTTAGATTTATAGTATTCTTTTTTGCAATATTAGTAATCAGATTGTATATTAGACGATTGTGCCTTGTATTTGGTCCATACACAAAGAAAGGTCTAATAACTATGGAATCAAAAAATTCTGAATAATTTTTAATCTCTTTCTCGGCAAGATGCTTGGTTACTGAGTATACATTTGGTGGCGATGGAGTCATATTCTCATTCATTGGTGTATCATATCCTGATACAACCGTTCCTGTAGAAAAATAAATTAAACGCTTAATTTTGTTAATTTTTAATGCATCAAAAATCTTTTTTGTTCCTTCAACATTGGTTTTAAAAGCTTTTTTTGGAAATTTTTCACAGACATCTATATCTGTTATAGATGAAAATACTATGCAGATATCTGCTGATATATCTGGTAAACCTGATATATCCGTTTTATCCAAATCAAACACATGATTTGTTATTGAATTGTTTATTTTTTTCCTAGATAATCCGATTAAATCATATTTATCCTTGAAATGATTAACTATTTCAGTTCCTATTGCACTATCTGAACCTACTATCAATACTTTCTTTTTCATTCCCATTCATCTCAATACTGTCTTCATTCAAACCATTCAGGTTTTACTTGTTCAAGTTTTAATGTTGATTCATCGATAATACTATAAAACTGATTTACAATTTCTTCTTCCTTTCGTTTGGGTTGTCTTTTAGAAATTAGTGTGGCGTACCAGATCTGATTCTGTATGAATTGTGACCAATTTAATGCCGCGTGATGCAGTAATATTATATCTGTTTCAATAACTTCACCTTTAACACCAGTTATTGGATCTCTTCCAAAATATGGACGTAGTTTTTCTTTTCCTGATACATGTTTTATTATTCTTTTTAATATTTTTCCAGCAGGATTGGGAAATACCAGTGATGAGTTTGAACGAACCAAATAAGTGTTAAATGATATTGTAGAAAATTTATCAGGACGATCTACCCTGTAATGATTTGTATCTTTCCACAACCAATGTCTCTTAAATCTATACATGCCTGCTGTGGAATTCTTTACCAGTTGTCGTATCTCTTTTGCAAGTCGAGGTTCAAAAGTTTCGTCAGCGTCCATGAACAGTATCCAATCTGCTTGCCTCTTTTGTGCCATATTTAATAGTTTATTCATATCATTCCATTCAATTCTATTAGCTATGTTGGTGTCAAAGTGACTATCAACAATTTTATCATAATTTGCGATAATTTTCCTTGTTTCTTCTGGTATGTTTCCTGTTCCAACAACTACAATCTCATCAACTAATGAACTTAGATTTTTTAGACTAGAATCTAAGATCCATGAACAATTGCCTCCTATTTGCATGGCTCCTACAATTTTCATATATTATTCATACCTGTCTAACAATATGAAATTTCTGTTTATAACCAAAATTTTGGAATTATTAACACTACAATCCTGAAGATTCATATATAATGTCTGGGAATTTCTAACTTAACAATGAAAAAATTCCTAGTTGTAGGAGGATCTGGATTTTTAGGTTCACATCTAATCAAGAGCTTACTCGACGAACAAATCGATGTAACTGTTTCTGATATAATTGGGCCGGAATCAGCTCTTAGAATAAAACCGTATATGGATTCAATTCATTATCTCTGGAAAAGTGCAGAAGATCTTAACGATGAAGATTTAGTTAATGTTGATTGTATTGTTTTCTTGGCTGCACAAGCTGATGTTCCTCTTGTTCTTTCTTCTCCAAAATATTCATTTTATGTTAACACTAGTGGCCTGATTAATGTACTAGAATTATTGAGGAATAAACAAAATACTCGTCTTGTTTATATGAGTAGTAAAAATGTTTATGGAAAATCTACTAATTTACCTATCGTCGAGGAGGAACCTCTCCGACCTACTGATCCTTATGGGGCAAGTAAAGCAGCGGCAGATCTGATGTGTCAAAGTTATTCATCTTCATTTGGATTGCCAATAACAATTATTAGAAGCAGTGGACTTTTTGGTCCGTATTCTCGATTACAACAAGCTATTCCTATATTTATTAAACAAGCTCTTGAAAATTCTCCAATTACTATAGAAGGTGATGGTAGTCAATCAACTGATTTTAATTATGTACAAAACTTGGTGAATTCAATTATCTCAATTACAAATAATGAACTTTCTGGCGTATACAATATTGCATATGGAAAAGAATATTCTGTTAAAGAAATCGTTGATACTGTTTTGGAAAAAACAAATAGCAGCTCTTCTATTAAGAATTTACCATGGCGATCTGGCGAGAAAGGTATGAAATTATCGCTATCAATTGACAAAGCAAAAAGGGATTTTGGATATTCTCCAAAGGTATCCTTTGAAGAAGGTATAGAAAATACAGTACAATGGATGAGGAATTTATAATGACAATTAAAGTAATTAAAATAAAAGAATCTTTTATCGATAAAAGAGGGAAGATAACAAATATTTTAGAGAAACCTGTAACCAGTATTGTAATTATTACTTCAAAAAAAGGCGCGATAAGGGCAAATCATTATCATAAAAGAGACTCACATTGGTCCTATATCATTAAGGGAAAGATGAAATATTACGAAGAGAGAAAAAGTGGAAAAGTTGAGAAAGTAACTGTGAAAGCTGGTGAAATGGTCTATAGTGCACCTGGTGTTCCACACGCAATGAAGTTCCTCGAGAGTTCTATATTTCTTGCAATGACAACACAGAAACGGCTTAAAGGTAAATATGACAAAGACACAATACCTCATGAAATAATATGAAAGCATTTGAAAATAAAAGAATTATTCTGACTGGATCTTCTAGTGGAATTGGACATGCATTATTACGATATTTTATTCAAGAAGGAGCAATTGTGTATGCTTCATCAAGAAACGAAAGAGAGCTAACAACAAAAGACAAACAGGAATGTATTTTTGAATTATTAGATTTATCTAATGAAAAAAACGTCGAGAAATATATTAAAGGAATTATACAAAAAGAAGATAGTATAGATATTCTAATCAACAACGCAGGGGTAGCGCATAATTTAGCTTTAGTTGAAGATATTAGTTCAGATATGTTAAGTTCCATTGTAAAAGATAATTTACTACCTACATTCAATATGATAAAATATGTGATGCCTGTGATGAAACGAAATAATTCAGGAACAATAATTAACATGTCGTCACGTGCTGGAAGACGAGCCGTACCTAAATTATCAGCATATACTGCTGCGAAATTTGCTGTAAGAGGTTTAACAGAATCTGCGGCAAAAGAAGTTCAAGATACAGGTATTAAGTGTATTTCAATCTCTCCTGCAGGAGTTAATACTGGAATGAGGGCGATGGTATTTGGACAGAGTGATGCACAAAATCAACAAACTACGTCGAGAATCACTGATATAATCTCAAGGATATTGTTGGGTGATCTTGATGTATCTAATGGTTCAGATGTTGTTATTATAAAAGACCAAGAACCAATAATCAGGGTGCCGGAAGTTTGAGATGCAGATCATGTAATCACAAAGAATTCTTAGAATTCATTTCATTAAAACGTCAACCACCTGCAAATGCCTTTCTTAAAGAAGATGACTTTGATAAAGAAATTTCTTATCCTTTAGACGTGACTTGTTGTAAGAATTGTTTGCTTGTACAATTGACTGAAGAGAGTTATATTCCTAGGGATAAATTATTTCTAGATTATGCATATGCGTCTTCTATTTCAGGAGGATTGAGAAATCATTTCACAGAATTAGCTAATCAGTTAAAATCTGAATTTAATCCGAAAATCGTAGTGGATATTGGTTCAAATGATGGAGTGTTATTAAAACCATTGTTAGAACTGGGTTGTGAGGCAATTGGAGTAGAACCTGCGGCTAATCTGGCTAAACAAGCTAATGTTAATGGACTTACAACTCTATGTTCGTATTTTAATAAAGAGATTGTTGATAAAATTATTTCCGATAGCGGTCATGCTGATATAGTCGTTGCATCAAATGTTTTTGCACATTTGGACGAATATCATGATATCATTGAAAATATAAAGTCATTATTGTCAGAAAATGGAACTTACATTGTCGAAGTACAGTATTTTGCAGATATGATTAAAGATATGACGTTTGACAATATATATCATGAACATGTGTTGTATTATACTATACATTCAATGATTAATTTATTTGATAAACATAATATGAATGTATACAAAGTTGAAAAGATTCCAACACACGGAGGATCAATCCGTGGTTATATTTCTAAAACAAATAATCCTCGACATCATAGTGTTGACGATTTACTAAAAGAAGAAAAACAAAACGGAATCGATGATTTACATACATTGGAGAAATTTAATGACCAACTTCAGAATAACATTAATGAGATTCGAGAATTATTTAACAGATTAAGCAACGAGAAAAAAAGAATTTTTGGTTATGGGGCGCCAGCAAAATCTAGTACTATGATTAATTCAATTGGATTAGACAATAGTAATGTTGAATTAATTATAGAGGATTCCCCATTAAAACAAGGACTATTTACACCTGGCAGTCATATTCCGATAACAGGTCCAGAAATATTACAAGATGAAACGCCAGATTATTTAATGATTTTTGCATGGAATTACGCAGATGAAATTATTGCTAAAGTTGAAGAAAAACATCCAAATTTGAATTATATTATTCCTATGCCAAATTTGAGAGTAATTAATCATAGGTGATGTGTTTTTGTGGAACAGATATGTAAATCATCATGTAAATTCCTGGATTGATAATCTTGAATCTTGTAAAATTGTTGATGCTGGTATGGGTTTTGGACGGTTAGGTTTTGCAATAAAATTAGATCATCCACACAAGGCTATTGAAATATATGGTTATGATTCTTATCAACCAGCTTTGGATTATGCAAAGTCTCTTGGATATGCTTATGAAACGATGAATAAACTTGATATTGGAAAAAGCAAATTACCTCATAACGATAAAAGTATTGATATTGGAATTGCTAGTGGTGTTTTAGCACATCTTGAAAAAAATGAAGGCAATCATTTATTATCTGAACTTGAAAGAATTTCTAAACATCATATTGTTACTGCACCTACAACATTACATTCACACAAAAAAAGTCTCTGTAATGATCCTGACATTGAACCATTGCGACATAAGTCTTCTTGGATATACAAGGATTTTGTGACACGTGGTTATAATGTGAGAGGCTTCGGAATTAAGGGCCGTGAAAAACAGACTACGTTGGATTCAATTATTACTCCTTACATATTTTCATTAAGTGCAGTTAATCAACGGTTTTGTGCGCTTGCAGGTACTGTTGTTGCATGGAAATAATTTTTGTTCTTTAGTTGGATATATTTTTTACAAGATTTTGAACAAGTATTCTAAAGTCTTTTTCAAAGATATATACAAAAATTACATAGATTCCTACTGAAATTATTCCTGGAGGAATTATATATATGATTGTTTCTAATATTCCTGATTGCGTCCATTGAAAAGTATTTTTATAAAATTGTAAGAATAACACCATTATTGCACCACCAATTGAGTATATTATTGCTTGAGTTTTTGGAAAGGCAAAAGGCATTACTGAACGAGCTGCTATGTATTTAAAAATTGTAAATGGAATTACTATTCCTGCATAAAGAATTCCCCAGTATAAAGCTAAAGTAATGTTGTCTGTTGTATTTTTGAAAATAATTATTATTGCGGCCAATCCTCCTACATAAAGTAAAGATTTGAATACGTCAATAAGTGGGAGTTTGAATAACCATGTTTTCCTTAAGATTTTAAATTTAAGATTATTGATATCTCTGTCTGAATCCTCTGAACCTATTAGAACGTTTTGCACTGCATTTTCTATTCCTTCAAATATTGCTACAATGATTAATAGACGAAGTACATTTGCAACTTGTACATAATCTGCTTTTAATATACCTAAAAGCGGTTCTGCAAGCATGAAAGCTCCTATAGCGAGTGGAACTTGCACCAATGTTTGTAGTTTTAGAGTCATTGTGACATCACTGGAAAGTTTATCTTTCATTAATTTTGGATACAAAATTCGTTGAAATATTTCGCTATATCTTACTATTGATGTAAATGTCTTACATGCTGCATAAAGTCCAACTATTATAGTTGTACCTGCAAGTAGAGAAACAATTAAAGAATCAAATAAAAATATTCTACTGACGCCAAAACCAAAAAATGGAATCCATGATGCTGAAATCCAAGAACGTGCTACATTAATTTGAAATTTACCCCGAATTCTATTATACGAACCATAATACATGATAAGAACTTGAATTAGTTGTGCCGCAGCTAATGATATTATTGCGCCGATTAATGATAAACTGTTGATATGTACTAAGTAATAGGCTACACTCACTTTTGCAATTTCAAAACCTAATGATGAATAACCTATAAATTGAGGACGTGTTCCGCGTATTATTGATTTGAATGGTTCAATTAATACTAAAAATGGTATTTGAACCATTGCAATAACTGCCAGATATAATATTGGTGAATTAAATCCCGCTTCAAATATTGTAGATGCAAACGTTAATAGTATAATATATCCGAGAATGATTATTGGAATGGATATAATACCAGAATATACTGCAGTTTTTCCTACATCTTCTCCACGTGAAATATTCCTTAGAGCCCAGTATCCAATTGGGAATATTGGGATTACCGCCAGTCCAATTGTGTTTCCTAAGACCTGCCAAAGCCCAAATTCTTCTACTGATAAGTTTCGTGTAATTATGATGACAAAAGCTAGACCTGTAAACAGTGTAGCGAATTGAGTTATAATTTGTATACTTCCAGCATATGCAATTCTAAGTGACAAATCTCAGCTATTTACTCAAATGCCTGTTTAATATACTGTTTGTTGTGAAATTATTTGCTTTTTTTCCACAATACTATTTTATATTGACCTGCTCCTGATTTCCAAATACCATATTTTGATATTTCTTCAATTACTGATTGAGGTACTGCTTTAGTTGCCATTACATGATCTGTTTTAATAATTACAATTCCTCCAGGTTCTATTTTCTTTAGTTCTTCTCGCGCAATGATTTGAGGATAAGGACAAACTTCTCCTTCCATGTCTATTGAACTCGAATTGGTTTCCAATTCAGTAATTTCCTCATTTGATATTTCTATTTCTTTTGACATTATTTATTACTCCTAAATTGCGCAACCTGTTTTTCTAAACATCCAATGTGTTGCAACATATACTCCTAATATTAAACCTAATGATGTTATAAATCCTGCAACTGATAGAAATGCTAATCCGCTAAATGTGTTACTAATATTACATCCTGGTGCCATTCTTGATCCAAATCCCATGACTAGTCCTCCTAATACTGCATTAGGTATTCTCTTAGATTTAATTGTTCTTATTTTAAAATCTCCACTCATGTATGCAGATATAAATGCTCCAAAAATTAAACACACTAACATTATCATGTCTAAACTAATTGCAAAATTTCCTTCATTGAATACAACATTGTTCCAGTACATATTTTGTTCTAATACTTCTATTCCTGCTATGTTGCTGTATGCTAAACCTACCCATCTTGCTTGTGGACCTGTAACACTTAATGTGCCCCAAACAACAAACCAAAATGTTGCTAGTATTCCCATTCCTAAACCAACAATTTTTGCATCCCATTCTGATTTTATTTTCTTAACCGTAATACTTGAAAATTGAACCTTGCTTATTTCTTGTGATAAATCTAATTGATTTTTCTTTCTTAGATAAATTACTAATCCTAATATTATTGATATTGGTACTAGAGGAGCTAATACTTCTAAACTTTGAATTATACTATAGCCTTCGAATATTTGTAATGGAATGAAAAAGTATGGTAGAAATAATCCAGAAAATAATGCGGCAAATATTACATACCCAACACACGCTGATATTAGCACTAACCAATAATGTAAATATCCTTCTCCTGCTCTATACAATGTTCCAGATGCACAACCTCCGCCATAAACCATGCCTATTCCAAAAATGAATCCTCCTATGATATTTGACAATCCATAATTTGATACCCAGAAATTAGAACTTGAAACTCCCAAAACGTATGCTAAACTAGTACCTGCCATCATTGTAATAATTCCGATAATTACTCCCTTTAGTACTCTTGTATCTTTGAATGCGATAAAATCTCTCAATGCACTTGTAAAACAAAAACGTCCTTTCTGTAGAAGTATTCCAAAACCAAGTCCAATCAAGACTGTCACGCCTAATGAAAAAATATTATTATATTCTATCATGCTCTAACCCCCACAATTGAAATTCGCACTAATTATTTTGTTATTGTCTTTTATTTTGTTCAATTGAGTATTGCTATTCAATATATTGTAAAATTGTACATTATGAGATCCGTTTCCGGTTTCTAATGTCGCAACAATTTCAAAATTTGTTAAATCAATTATTGATACACTTGCATCATTACTGTTGCTGATGTATCCGTATCTTCCATCAGGATCTATATCTATATTATGCGGAAAACTCCCTGTCATTAGTTCTTTCACTATCTCTCCTTTCATATTTATTATTAATATTTTGTCATCTTCAGGTATAGTCACAAGAAGATTATCCCCATTTAACGTTAATGCTATTCCGTGCGGATCTGACTCTAAGTTTATGCTGTTCTTTACTTCATTATTATCTATAAAGAAAATTTTTGAAGGATTTATTGCACCTACAAACATTTTATCATTCTTGTTTGAAACTATCATTAATGGTTCTGCATCAATCTTGATGTTATCTTTGACCTCCATTTTTATTATATCAACAATTGATATTGATAGTGATTTTGTATTTGTAACTGCTATTCCATCATTTAACAGCGCAACATGGTGTGGCTGCTCTTGAACTTCAATTCTGGATATTATTCGATCTGTTGTTGTGTTAATCATTATCAAAGAATTAGAGTCACGACTTATCAAGAAAAATATTTCTCCAGTCTCATCAAATATTCCTGCATGTTGAAGATTTGGACCTACTCGAACTCTTGATTCAATTTCTAATGATTGTGGATTTAGAGTAAATAATTCTGATTCTCCATCGTGAATTAAATATAATTTGTTCTTATTTTCATTAAAATGTGCTCCGTACTGACCTTCTTCAATGTTAATTTCTATATTGGTTAAAGTCTTAAGCTGAATGTTATCTATTACAGTTGCTGTTTTACCTATTGTATTGAATACTACTGCTTGATATTGTTTAATTTCTGCTTCATTGTCTAAATGGTATACATAAGTTCCTCCAATCAAAAACCCTATTGTTAACCCAACTATTATTGAGCTAACTAATAGTAATCTCTGATTGTTTTGTTCTGACAACTATTCCACTTAGTAATTGTTTGTATTGATTGGAACAATCTTTGATGGTGAATAAGGTAGTTTTAGACTATCGACCTTCTTGAAAGATCCTACCTCGAATACATCAACTGAACTGTCTCCAGGATTTGGTATATACGCAAGAGTACTGTCAGGACTAAATGCTGGATGTCCAGTATTCTCAATTTCTATCTTCGTGACTTCAGTCAAGCTTTCTACATCATATACTATTGATGCTGGTCTGGTTCTAACTACACAGTATTTTCCATCTGGTGTAAATTCACTAGTACGTGGACCTGCTTCTAATGGAAACTCTTTAACCATCTCTTTTGCTTGAATATCCCATACCATTTCAATCGGATCCAAATTCTTGAATCCAGCTGCATTCGACCAATTTCCTGCTGAATTTACTTCGATAAATGCAACATCATTGTTGGGTGAAATTGTTATCATACTTGCACCATAGTCAGAGTATTCTGTACCTAAATGTTCTTCAATTGTGAATGTCTTTGTATCTACTACTGAAATCAAACTCTCTAATTGATTTACAAGCCACAATTTACCATCAGGTGCTATTGCAACGTCACAACAGAATTTTGGAACTGGTAATACATCAACTACTTCTCCCTTAAGAAGATCGATTTTATGAATTTCTCCTGGATCTATATCATTATATGGAATTTCAAATTCATCTCTTGCTGCGTTAAATTTTTCTGAATCATATTTATCTGCAATATATCCATTTAACATGTATCCGTATTTTCCTTCTTCNTCTGTTTCTCCTAATCTTATTCTCCATCTTCCTTCTAATGGAACATCGTGAACTAATTCATTCGTAGTTGGATTAACTGCAATTGTAGATCCTATTTGACCTTGCTTTCTTACAAGTCCCCATACATTTCCATTTGCATCCGGATAATGATTACACCAGTCTATACTTCCTGCATCTGCAATCCAAGTAGGTCCTGATGATGCTAAGACTTTTCCACGAGCTAGATCGATAGTTGCAATTGATCCTTCAGCGCCAAAGACATAGCCTAAATGTCCTCTTCCTTGTAATTTTTCTTTTACCTGTTCAAGTTCACTTGTTAATGTGCCAACTTGAGAATTTGAAGATAGATAACCTGCTCCTCCTATTCCTAGACCAACAGCTGCTCCAACTCCATACTTTAGAAAATCTCTTCTATTTGATTCGACCATATCTTATCGATATTTTATAATGCCGTTATATTTATATATTTATCGGTATCTGATTAATTCGTTAACAAATGAGTACGAAGCAAGAATTTTGGGACAATGTCTCAAAATACCGAGAAATGGGAATGGATCCTTTAAGATGGGTGGCAGGTTGTGCTGTTAAAGTTGATCTTAATACAGTAGTTTATCCTACTTTGCATAATTTAAAACCGGATTTAAAACAAATGGGAATTTCTCTTGGTGAGAGAGTTGACGCTGATATATTTCCTTTAACTGACAGTGGCCCAATAATAAATCGCAGAATTTACAACCCATTTGATCCTGATGTTGATTTAGATGACCTTAGACGAATTAATCCAAAACGAGCTATTTCACTATTACAAGTATTTCAAAAGAATGCAGAAAAGCAAGAAAAATTCCAAGCATTGTTGACTAGTCTTTATACATCAATATCTAAATCAAATGTTAATTTTGCTGTTGGAAAAGGACATTCAATAATAACTGGAGATGAAAACGCAGAATTTGCACTTTTTGATTTTATTTCTTACGAAGAAGGACGATCCGACGGTTATTGTTTATCAAATAATGATACTATACAAATTATTGATCCTACTGCAGACCCTTCATCTGAACAACAAACAAATGTCGCCGTATCAAATTCTCTTAATGATTTAATATCTTTAGGTTGTTTTGAAGAACTGAAAGTTTTGCCCGTTGTCGATGCACCAAATCAAGAAATTGAAGCGCAAATTCTAAAAAACATGGATAATTTTGCATCTAAATATAATATTGAATTAATTTCTGCAGAGTCTCCTAAACGAAATAAATTACTAATTGGCGCTACATTATTTGGTTCATTACGAAAAGAACCTCCAACTAAATTAAATTTGTTAGATTCTGGTATGGAAATTCTCGTTACACGTCCGTTTGGCGATCTTGCACCTATTAACGTCTTTTTGTCTTGTGTAGCCGACGAAAATTTCCTTAAAGACCTTGAAACCATTGGTTATACTCTTGAAGATGTTCAACGTGCTAAGGATTCAGTTATTGAAACTATGAACGAACCTAATCTTGCAGTCGCAAAAATTATTAATAAATATCTGCCTGATTTTGGAAACAACTTTGATATTCACGAACATATTCTGGCCACTGGCGATCTTTCTGGTCCTGGTATAATGATCTTTAAAGAACATGCAGATAATGCAAATGTTGATATCTCCATTGATAATTTGCCACTTCGTTATCCAGAATTTGTTAAATTTGCTACTGATAATTTCTTAATGGACAATGGTACTGCAGGCACTAATGGCGCTGTAGCTGTTATTGCTAGTCCAAATATAATAGAAAGTATAAGTCTTGATTTGTCTGCATCGGGTTATGATCCACAAATTATTGGTCGAATTTTAGGCAAAGGAACTGGAATTGTTAAAGTTTCGGAAGACGTAAAAGACATGATTGCATCTGATATATTGTTAAATCAATTACAAATTGGTGGAAACTGATTCATGCAAACACAAACTAAGAAACTTGATCTTGTTGGACAAGTATGTCCCTGGCCTGTAATTTTTACTGTGAAAGAATTAAAAAAATTAGAAAATGGTGAAGTTTTAGAAGTACTTGTTGATCATTTGCCATCAACAATCAATATTCCTTCTGCAGTAAAAAAAGACGGACATGAAATACTTAGTTCTAAAGAAATTGACGACGGTGTGTTTAAAATAGAAATTAAAACTAATAAAATATAATTTAATTTTTTTTTTGGCGAATTGATATTATGAAAATTGATCAATCATTAGATGTTAAAGGACTTGTTTGTCCCATCCCTGTTTTAAAAACAAAACAACTAATTTCAAAAATGCAGAGTGGACAAATATTGGAAATATCCGCTACTGATCCTGCTGCAAAAGAAGATATACCTGCATGGGCTAATCGTTCAGGACATGAATTATTAGAACTAACTGAGGAAAATAACTATATTAAATTCTATTTGAGGAAAAAATAATTGACTGATTTAATTAGTGCTACTTGGCTTAAAGATAATATTGAAGATCCAAATATTGTTCCTTTTGATATAAGGTCTCCGCGTGAGTATGTACGATCTCATTTACCTGGGGCGCATTTGATTCCTTATGAAAAAATATTAAGTTTTTCTGAAGATCTTTCTTTTTTTGATGTTGCTCCTCAAGACGCAATAGAAAAATTACTCAGTGTAAATGGAATCACGAATGATTCCGTGATTGTTGTATACGGGGATAAAAACGGTGCAACAGCAACTCGTTTGTTCTGGTCGCTAAAATATTATGGAATTACTGTAAAATTTCTTGATACGTCTTTTTCTAAATGGTTGCAATTAGGTTATCCTGTTAGTGAAGAAGTACCTGAGATTCAACCTACTGACTTTGTTATTACAACTCCTGTTGTAAATTTTAAAGTAAATCATGAATATGTCCAATCTAAGCTTAGTGATTCAAATTCTATTTTACTTGATACAAGAAGCCCCGACGAATTTAATGGAGTTATTGCAGCTGGACCTAAAGCAGGTCGAATTCCTGGTTCGATAAATTTTCCTTGGGAAATAGGAGTTGGTACTGATGGGTATATTTTTAAAAATATTGAAGAACTTGACAAAATCTTTGAAAAATACGGTATTACTAAAGATAAGGAAATTATTTGTTATTGTCAGGTTGGAGAGCGTGCATCTCACACATTTGTTGCTTTACAATTTTGTAATTATCCTAATGTAAAAATTTACGACCGTTCTTTTGCCGATTGGAGTACTCGTGCTGATTTACCTATAGAAAACTAGTTTGTTGAATACTCATTTGATGATGTATCTGTTTTTTTTTCAGTAGATTTCTTTTTTTTATTAGAACTTGTTTTTACTTTTTTTCGAGTTATTGTTTTTTCTTTTTCTAAAATTGCACTAAAACATGTCATTGTGTTTGATCTTGTTGATCCTATACTTACTGAATTTCCATAATGTATAATTTCCCAACCTTCTTCTGCTAATTTATTCAATTCTTCTTCAAATAATTTTTTTGTACTTTCTGCAACAACTTTGTACTGTCTCATATTATGTATTTTAATTACTTCGATATAATGTTTTTTTGGAAAATTTATGAATATAATTATTGAATAAATTTTCCTTGGGCGATTGCTAATCCATCTGGGAATATGTATAATAAAGCTAACCAAAGTATGTATCCAATTAACAATAAAATACCAGTTTGTATTGTTGTCATTACTGTATTTCCCATTGCAGGAATTAATTCCATTATCTTGTCATATTCAGTTTTTAAAATTTTTGATGCAGTTCTATAATTTCCCTTTGGCGTCATTGAATAAGTAGCTAATGCTATGAGACATGTTGGAGGAATACCTATTCCAATTACAAAAGATGATATTACACCTATAATTATTATTACATAACTTAATCCCATCATGATATTGTATAATCCTACAGCTCTTTCTTTTCCTAACCTAGCAACTAGGTGACGTCTACCTTTTGATTTATCTGCTTCCGTATCTGGAAATTGATTAATATATAATATTCCTGTTGTCATTAATCCAACAATTGAACCAATTATAATAGCTTCAATTTCTAATCCGTAAAAACAGTTTGAACAATTTCCTCCACTTTGAATAAAGTAAACTCCTGAGAATAATAATGGACCGAAATTAAGAAATACTGTTAATTCCCCTAACCCTAAAGTAGAAAGTACTGGAGAGTATAATATTACTGATAAAATAGAAATTGCAATTATTCCTAATAGAACTGAATTAAATCCAAAATAATTTAAGAAATATAAACCAATTGATGAACCTATGATCAGTAAAATAATTCCGCCAATTAAAACATTATTTGGCGACAGTAATTTTTCAGGTAATACCCTACTACCTCCGCTGAATGGTGTTGGTGTTGTTGCAACATCTATTCCACTTTTATAATCAAAATAATCATTTAGGACATTTACACTGGCATGTAAACATACCACACCTATTAGCGTTAATATTGCATGAAGTAGATTAATAGTTGCAACATCAAAATATGCAACCATTACTCCTAAAGGAACAAAAATAACTGGAAGACTGAGGAAAGGAATTCTTAATTCTTTTGCCCAAACTTCAAGTTTCAATTACTTTATCACTTTTATATATCTTCAATGAATTCGGTCGTGCCAACAAATCCAATTTGTTGGTCCCCATCTTTTAACGGTCTAACAGTGAGTTTTCCGTTAAAATGAGATCCGTCCTTCCTGACTAGTTCTACAACCTCTTCCCAAACACCTTTCTCTACTGCCGTTTGCAAGAGTACTGGGACTAGTGTTTTAACATTCTCTTCAGTATGAAACATTCCAACATTTCCTTTTCCAATTAATTCATCTTTTGTATAGCCAAATAGTTTTTCTGCTCCTGGGCCAAATTCTGTAATTACTCCAGTCATATCGCATGTTATTCCTGAATATTGTCTTTCTTCGCTCATATTACCACTAGCATATGGTAATGTTATATTGTAAATAAACCTTGTTAACTAACCCGATTCTGATTTATTATATGTTCCTTGAATATTTTCTTCATACGCTTATTCAAATTCTAGTTATTTTATGGTTTGTTATAGTATTATTTCGAATTATTACTTTTTTTTATATAGACGAACTTGGGCATTTAATTTTGGATAATGTGGGAAATAATCGTGTTTCTGTTATAGTTCCTGCACGAAACGAAGAAAAGAATATTACGAGGTGTTTAAAATCATTACAGGCACAGGATTATGATAATTTTGAAGTAATCGTTGTTGATGATTGTTCAACTGATGATACTTTAAAAATTATACAAAAATTCTGTTTAACCGATGATCGTTTTATTTCTATTCATTTATCAGAGAAAAAGAAGAACTGGGCTGGAAAAAATTTTGCATGCTACCAAGGTTCACAAAAAGCCACTGGCGATGTGTTATTGTTTACTGACGCTGATACTGATCATAATAAAGAATCTATTTCTTCATCGTTAGCATATATGAATAAGTTTCATCTTGATGTATTGACTCTTCTTCCTACACTTGTCTGTAAAGATTATTGGAGTAAACTTATTTTACCTATTTTAATCTCTATGATAAATCTTCTTTATTCGCCTTTATTCTTAAACTCAAAAAAACTACCTATTGCATACTTGATAGGAGGTTTTATTTTAATTAATAGAAAAGTGTATGATGATGTAGGTGGTCATGAAGCTGTTAAAAATTCTTTTGTAGAAGATAAATCTCTTGGCGAATTACTAAAAACCGCTGGTTATAAGTTAAAATTTATTCGTTCTGGGAATATTGTTAAAACATTTTCAAACATTGGGTTTTCTGATAATATTAATGCAATGCAGCGTGGTATTTCTTCATCTTTTATTGACATACATCCATTTTTTGGTATAATAACTATAATTATTGGATTCTTCGCATTAATTCTTCCATATATTCTTGTTTTACAGTTTACTTATTTTTCATTAGAAAATATTCTTAAAATATTCTTGATAGTTTCTTTTATGCAATTATCATATTTTTTTGAATTCATTGATGTCAAACATTCTAAATTGTACGTCTTCTTACATCCATTTTCTTGTATATTATTATTTACATCACTAATTATTTCCGTTGTAAAAATTCAATTTAATTCTCCTTTTACATGGAGAGATAGATATTATAAAAAATCTTGATTATAATTCAATATCTTTGTTTCTTCTATATCCAAAAAATGGTCTTAAGTATATTCCAAATGCTATTCCTGCAATTAGCCCTGCTAGATGCGCTCCATGTGCAATATTTGATGGTGTAAATAGACCGAAAATATCTCCAATTGCGTATAGTGCTGTAAGTACAATCATTGGTACTGGTACTAATCCCCATACGTAAAATTTCATGAATGGAGCTAGTATTGATAATGTACCCATTAATCCGTAAACTGCTCCTGATGCACCTATAGCAGGAATTGAATAATTACCTGTTGTTATCCAATATCCTAAGTTTCCAAGAATTCCCGATACTAAAAATATAATTAAAAATTTATTTTTTCCAAGTAAACGTTCAAGATTTATTCCAAATGCAAATAACATGAACATGTTGAAAAATAAGTGATTTATATCTGCATGAAGAAATATTGTTGTAATAAAAGTCCATGGTCTAGTTATTGCATGTTCTGGTATGAATGCAAAATATTGCCATATTCCTGGACCTGTTATAAATTGTATTATGAATCCTGCTATTGCTATTCCTATAAATATTAATGTCCATTTTGGTCCAGATCTGTACGGTCTATTATTTGTTTCAACAAATTCCATATTTTTTTTATCTATATCCTAGTATTAAAAAATAATTAATTGTCAATAATAGAAAATAATAATGAGAAACTTGTTTATAACTTATGGATAAATCAAAATCCCTTCGTAAAATTCTACAAAATAATGATACCATTTTGGTGCCTGGTATTTATGACGCTTTAAGTGCAAAGATTGCCCAACAAGTTGGTTTTGATACTGTATTTCATACTGGCTATGGAACTGCAGCTACATTACTTGGCGTTCCTGATATTGGTTTAGTAAGTTTTTCCGAAATGAATGAAAGAGTCTCATCTATCTGTAATTCTATTGATATACCTGTTATTGCAGATGCTGATACAGGTTATGGAAATACATTGAATACTATGAGAACCGTAAAAAATTATATTCGTTCTGGCGCTGCAGGATTGATATTAGAAGATCAGGTTTGGCCAAAAAAATGCGGACATATGAAAGGAAAATCAGTAATTTCTATTGAAGACATGCAATCAAAAATTCGTGCTGCAGTTCAGAGTCGTAAAGAAGAAAAATCAAATTTGGTTATTGTTGGCAGAACAGATAGCTTGGCTGTTGATGGTGTTGATCTGGCAATAGAACGAATTAAAAGTTATAAGAGAGCTGGAGCTGATTTATTGTTTATCGAGGCGCCCAATAAACTTGATGAATTAGAAATTATTGCAAAAAAAGTAAAACTTCCTTTGTTGTTGAATCAATTAGAAGGAGGTAAAACTCCTATGATACCTTTTAAAAAAGCTAAGAAAATAGGGTTTAAAATTATTTTATTTCCATTAACTTCTTTATACGCATCTACTAAAGCCATGATTGACGCACTTACTTTTCTTAAAAAACACAATACTTCTGTTGGTATTGAAAAAAATCTAACTACTTTTGATATATTTAATCAACTTGTTGATTATGATAACTTTAATAAATTGGAACAAAAATTTTCTAAAAAATAATTAACTTACATATTTGGTAATTTTTTTCTTGCATGTTTCTATTCCGTTATATTCTCTGGTCAAATTCTGAAATTTTTCTACATTTGAAATAAATTTATTTTCATTAAAAATTTTATTTATAGAATTTAATAGCGAATTATGTATGTTTTTCTCATCTAAGTTTATTCCTAAACCCAATTTTTCTATTTTCGCAGCATTCTGAATTTGTTCTGTTTGATTTTTTATTGGTATTATTATTGATGGCTTTCCACATGTTATCGAATTTCCTATTGTTGAATGCCCTCCTCTTGTAATCATACAATCTGATAATTGAAACATTTCTTTAAATGGACACCATTCAAATACTATTATTTCATTTATTTTCTTTGGCTCTGTATTTCCATTTGGATTTCCTTTGGAAATTATTATATTATATTTATTTTGAACTGATTTCATTTGCTTTATGATGTTATTGTAAATATTTGGTCTACTTTGTTCTGGTCCACTTATTTGTATATAGATTGTAGGTTTATTCTCGACCAGTTTTAATTCTTTTTTAATTCTGTCTGTTTTTTTGTAATCTATTTCTCTTGAAATAAATCCTATGTATTCAATATTATTTTTTATAGATTTGACTCCTTCTATATTTTCTATACATATCGTATTTGGCGGAGGTAAATCTGGTATTAAAATTTCATTTGCATAATTCCATAGACGTCCCAAAAGTTCAGCATTAATTTGTTCTAATTTCTTTCTTCTTTTGTTTTGTAATCTGATTAATAATTTAATTTGATTCAGAATGACTATTGATGGTACATCTAACCTCTTTGAACATAGGATTGGTGATAATCTTGAATCACTAAATATTAGATCAGGTTTTTGCTTTGAAATTAAATTAAATTCATATCCCAAGTGATATAGGAATATTGAAATTAATTTTGGCATGCTAATAACTGTCTTTATTGTTGATACCGTTCCATCTTTATTCCAAGACACATCAATTTTTGGAATTTTTTTACATTGCATTCCATTTGCTGTCAAAAATTCATATCCATCACTGAATGAACTAAAAAAATATTTATAATTTTTATTTAATGATTTTGCAATTAATAAATTTCTATTTGCATGTCCTATGCCTGAACCAAAAGTTGGAAAATATATATTTTTTTGATTCATAGCACATACATCATTATACTTTTAATTGAAATCAGTAGTTCTTTTTAGTACTCTGCCTATTCCTGGTTTGCTTAAAATTTTTCCATTTCGAAATCCAATCTTTCCGTTAATAATTGTCGTAGTTATTTCACCATTCACTTTCTTTCCTTTAAATGGTGTAAATTTAGCTTTTGATAAGAAATTCTTTGGTTCAATTATTTTATAATTCTTTTCATTAATTAATATTAAATCTGCATTATATCCTTCTTTTATTTGACCAATATTTTTTAACTTAAATCTTTCTACAGGATTTTTTACTAATACTTCAAATATTCTTTGCAACGTAATTTTCTCCTGATAAAATAAATCAAACATTAATGGAACTGTTATTTCTAAACCTGGAAATCCTGGATATGATTGTTCTTTTTCTTCTACTGTATGAGGTGCATGATCTGTTGCTATCATGTCAATGTTTCCATTTTTTATACCTTCAAATATTGCTTGTTGATTATTTCTATCTCTTAACGGAGGTTCGCAATGTTGATCTTCTATAATCTCCTCTGTGTTTAAAATCATATGATGTGGAGTTGTTTCACATGAAATGTCAATTTTGTGTTTGTTATCCATTATGATTTTTAATCCTTTATTCGTTGATACATGAACAATATGTATTTTACATTTAGTTTTTTTTGCTAATTTAATCATTTGTTCAATTGCTACTGTTTCGGATTCTACTACATGATTATTATTCTCAAATAAATCTGAGCTTTCTGCATGTATTAATAAAATCGAATTATTCTTTTTTATGTTTCTCATCATTGTTTCAATATTGTCTCTGGATAATTCTTGATTTTCAAATGGTTTGTGTAAATAAATTTTAAAGCCTATCGCATTTGATTTTACTAATGGTTCTATATCATTGTTGTTTATTGGAGAACAATAGAATCCTACATTGCAGAAAATTTTTTCCGACGCCTCCTTTTGACGTTTGATTAATTCCTTTACATTAGTTATTGGTGGTTTTGTGTTTGGCATATCGAGTATAGTTGTAAAACCACCTGCTAAAGCAGCACTAGTTCCTGAAATAAAATCTTCTTTATAACTTAAATTTGAATCTCTTAAATGACTATGTACGTCAATACAACCTGGAAATACAATATTGTCTTCTGCATCTATTGTATTTTCAGCTTTTAAGAGATTCATTTCATTACTAACTTTGATTATTTTGTTCCCTTCTATGGAAATTCCAATCTCCTCTAGTTGATTTCCTGTCCACACTCTACCGTTTATTATATTTAATACCAATTTGATTACTCTCGCTTTTCTACTAATTCTGAACCCCCAGCTGGAAGTATGCGTAAGAAATCATCTAATGGTTTATCTTTATAAATTTCTGATAAATTGCTATCTAATTTAGCTATAAGCTTCTGTTTTACAATTTTTGCTATTTCCGATGATTTTCTTTTTCCTGGTTTAATAATAACAATTGCTAAAGAATTTACTTTTATCGCTTTTACTGGACCGCTCATTATTGTATACTTGTTTTCATATTTTATTGCTCCTATTGCAATTTCCGGTTTTATATTTTTTATTATGTTTTTTTTCCCTTCAATTAAGAAACTTCCTTTTGGAAGATATGATCCACTTGGCGCTCCTTTTTTTACTTGTTCTGGTTTAACAAAATACACATCCACCGGTATTTGTGTTCTCCAAGCTCTACTAAAAGAACCCGTGGCCATTGCAACTTCTTGTATTGATAAATCACTCGCATTATCCTTTAATATAAAAAATGGAGATCCTATTATTTCCGAATGAAAGACTAAATCATTGGATTTTGTATGTTTTCTTATTATTGCACTATTTGAATGAGAATCTCTTCCACCTATTGCTAATATACCTTCTGATGTAATGAACCATCTATATCTTTCAAACCACAATAATTCTTCTTTTTCTTTCAGTTCTGTTCTATCTTTCTGATTATCGATTTTATTCTTGATATTATCTAAATTTATTTTTAATTTTTTAGTTGCATTTTCTATTGCTTCAATTTTTTTCTCTATTGTCTTTGCTTTATTAAAAAAGATCGACGAAAGTTTTATTGGTTTTATCTCCTCTTCTAATTCTCTATTTGTACTGATTATTGGTATTTTTATTAGGTTATTCTTTGATTTACTAAATTCAATCTTTTGATCTTGTAGAACCTCTTCATAACTATTGGATTTACTTAATTCTATTGCTGTCAGCCTTAAAATTTTTGCCAGATTAACATTTGTCTTATATGCCTCTTCTTGTAATTGAATAGTTTTTTCTAATTCAATTACTTTTTTATTTACTGATTTTTGTTGTGTGATGACCTGTTTTTGCGATAGATTTGAAGTGATTAAATTATCTAATGCTTTCATTAATGATTCTGTTTTTTCATATTTTTCCGATTTACTGGATTTAAGTTCAATTAATGATATATCATTTATTGTGTCATTTTCTTTATATATCCATGCATTCGATTCTTTCGAATTAATGATTTTAACTAGCTCTTTTATTTGATTTGATATCTCATTTATCTCAATTTCAGTTAATTTATTACAAATTTTATTATAATCAATATTAATTCTGCTTAGAATTTCTTCCACATATTTTCTTGAAATTGAATAGTTTCTACCCAACCATTTTGCTATTTCTATATTGCTGTTTTTTATTTTTTCTAAATCATTATCATTGAAATTTTCTAAATTTATTCCCTTTGATGGCGGAAGCTTGTATAGACTTCCTGGGAATATTTCTCTATGTCTTACTTTTAATTTACTTAAACAAGATAGAATTTTGTCATTATCATCTATTACTATTATATTTCCTTCTCTGAAAAATTCACAAACTAATTTTCTTATACCTTTTTCTGTTTTAAAATGAATTATACATATTCTTTCTCCTGGCGGCTGTTCAAATTTTAATAATTTTGCTCTAGTTAAATTTTTTCTTAATGAAGTTACATATCCTGTTGATTCTAATTTTTCAAATTCATATTTTGATGACCAAATTCCAATTTTTGGGTTTATTAAAATAAATTTTTTGGATTTTTCCGGATGATGACATTTTAGCAAATAAGAGTTTTCCATTATTTGATATACGTTGTTGAGGTAATATCCTTCTATTTCCTTATTTAATGCAGAAATTATCTTTAAAAATTCAATTGATGATAATTCCAATTTAGAAACCCAAGATAATATTGTTCATATAGTTTTATATCTTCTTGGATTTTATAATAAATGATTAAATCGTGTCCGATTCCACCGC
This sequence comes from Nitrososphaerota archaeon, assembly GCA_002693165.1. Next base: position 21,472 of record NZOP01000028.1, on the reverse strand, counting down.
TATATTTAATACAATTTTCTGGTTTCGAGTTGTTCTTGGATTGATATCGGGATTTGCTGCTGGTTTACTTGGTTATACATCTCTTAATCCCTCTGCTAATGTTGGAGTCTTTTTCGCAATATCTGTGTATTTGTTCTCTATGGTCGTTGTAAGAAATTTCTATTTTTCAAAAATTAAAGAAGATGAGAGAACTAAACTTATCACAATAACTGGTTTAGGAAGCTTTATTGGATTGTTTCTCTTCACTTGGATCTTTTACGACACTTTCTTTATTATCTAAGTTTTCTATTGCCTTTTTCACAAATATTTTCCATACAGAAAAAAATCCTTTTTCAAAATCATCTATCCAAACAGAAGACAATTTTTCGTTAATTCCTTTTTTCATTGATTTAAAATCTTCTAGTGATTCAGAAATGTCGATATTTTTTACTGCATATTTAGATATTATTCCTTCTAATGCAAATTTTGTACCGATATTTCTTTTATTTGAAGAATTTCTAAAATTTTCTGCTATTACTAGTTTTGCTTTTGAAAAATCTTTTTTTATTATATTTTCTATACATTCGTTGATTGATTCTTTTGACATTTATTTTACACCTTCTATTCCATTTTTTGTTATATTAAAAATACATTGTTTTTCTTTATTATTTCTTGCTAACCAGAATTCATCTATTCTTTTCAAACTTACTCTTAGATGAATTAGTCTATTAATTACTGTTTCGTATGTTTCTTTTTCATTTATTTGTGAATCATCAATATTTGCACGAACTGAATTTGTGACAATTAGTGAAATATTGTTATTCCAAGCTATGTATGCTAGTTCTCGAATATATTCCGATAATATATCTTCTATTTCATTTCTAGATTCAAACGGATATTCTGTAAAATTTCTTGTTAAATCGTCAATTATTACATATGTTACATTGTTATTTTTTATAAATTCTTTAATTTTTGGAATTGTTTCTAATTGTTGATCTAATGAATTACATCTAATTGTGAATATGTTATTTAAAATTTCTTTTATATTGTATTTTTTTATTTGACTTAATTGAATAATTCTTTCAGGACGAAAGTTTCCTGACGAATCAATAAATAAAATTTTCTTATCTTTTCTTGAAATATTTACTACTGATTGAAATAAAATTTGTGATTTTCCAGACGAAGTTGGTCCATATAAATCAACTATTGTACCTTCTGGAAATCTGTAGATCACTGTGTCTAATTTTTTAAATATTATTTCATCTTTGTTTTCTATTTTTACTTTATTATTGCCTATTATTTCAAATCCATTTAATTTACTATTTTTTTGTGATTTGCATTCTTTTGACATGAATAAGTCAAAATTGTTATATTCATGATTTTCTGGATACTTTTCATCTATTTTTTTAAAATTACTCTTCATTTACATACTCCTTAAATATATTATTCTATCAATTCCAAGCTTTTTATTAATGTTTACTTTCTTTTTTCAATTAGTATATGAGCCCTATTATTACTGATAACGAAGAACATACAATCAAAAAGCCATTGAATACTTTACAAAAATCTATTCACAGAAATGTTACTGTGAGGTTGAAGAATGATGTTGAGTATAAAGGTAAAATGACAAATGTTGATGCATATATGAATGTAATATTGAGTGACGCTGAGGAATTTGTTAATGGTTCTCTATCAGAAAATTTTGGGAAAGTTGTCATACGAGGAAATAACGTTTTATTTATTTATATTCGACCTGAAATCCAGATGTGATTATTTTGTTTTCAAATAGGAATACAAATATTAAATTTATATTTCTATTATTTCTAAATTGGTCATTCATGTTAGGATAATTATATAATGAAAAATAATTTTATTTTTACATCCGAATCTGTATCACAAGGACATCCAGATAAAGTTGCTGATCAAATTAGTGATGCATTAGTCGACGCTGCGTTATCTGCTGGTGATGAAACTACCCGTTGTGGAATTGAAACCGCTACAACTACAAATTATGTTCTGGTTTTTGGAGAAACTAAAAATTTTTTACCAAATAGTCAAGAGGTTGAATCAATTGTTCGTCAAACTGTTCGTGATATTGGTTACGAACAAGAGGGATTTCATTGGGAAAAATTATCATTTGAAAATCTTCTTCATAACCAATCTTCTGATATCGCATTAGGAACTGATGATTTTGGTGCTGGTGATCAAGGATTGATGTTTGGCTATGCTTGTCGTGAAACACCTTCTATGATGCCTGCGCCAATATATTATTCTCATCAAATTTTACGTTCTCTTCGTAAAATCCGAGATAAAAATCCCAATATACTTGGACCTGATTCTAAAAGTCAAGTTAGTATAATGTACGAAGATGGAAAACCTCTTTACATTGATAAAATTGTAGTTTCTACACAACATGCTGAAGGAGAAAATAATCAAGCACGTGCATATGCAGAGATGGCTATGGATGATGCATGTAGTGATTTGATTGATAAAAATCGTACTGAGTTTCTTGTTAATCCAACTGGTAATTTTGTTATTGGAGGTCCTGCAGGTGATGCAGGAATGACTGGTCGTAAAATAATTGTTGATACGTATGGAGGACATGCTCCACATGGCGGTGGTGCATTTTCTGGTAAAGATCCTACAAAAGTTGATCGTTCTGCTGCTTATATGGCTCGGTGGCTTGCTAAGAATGTAGTGGCCAATGAACTAGCTGATTGGTGTACTATTCAAATTAGTTACGCTATTGGAGTTAAGGAACCTACGTCATTATATGTTGATTCCAATGGAGATAATTCGTTAATTGAAAACAAGATTAGAAATACCTGTGATCTGACACCACTTGGTATTATTCGCAAGTTTGATCTTTTTAATTTTACAGAGTATTCTAAAAATTGTGTATATGGACATTTTGGAGATAAAAANGTGCCNTGGGAAACAATTGAAAAATGGTAAATCCATATAACTAGAATTACTTTGTTTATATNGACACAATGATTACTTTGTTATCTCTTGTTATTTACAAACAAAACTTTTTACTTATCTAAGACTCATATTATTTGAATTAACTATGATTTCATTGGTTGGATCAAAAGATTTAGTACTTTCATCTACTCTGGTTGATAATAAAAGTTCCATTCATGGAACTGTATTATTAAAACGNGGTTTTGCGCATATGCTCAAACATGGCGTTATTATGGATGTTACTAATGTAAATCAAGCTCAAATTGCTGAAGAAGCTGGTGCTGTTGCAGTTATGGTTCTTGATAAATTACCTATTGAAGTAAGGCAATCAGGTGGAGTAGCTCGTACAGCAGGTATGAAAATAATCAAAGATGTTGTTAATAACGTATCTATTCCTGTTATGGCAAAATGTAGAATCGGTCATATTTCAGAAGCGGCAGTCTTAGAAAATTCTGGTGTTGACATGATTGATGAATCTGAAGTTTTAACTCCAGCTGATGAGTCTTCTCATATCTGGAAATGGGATTTTACCACTCCTTTTGTTGACGGCGCTAAAAATCTTGGTCAAGCTCTACGTCGAATCGAAGAAGGAGCGTCAATGATGCGTACTAAAGGAGAACCGGGTACTGGAAATGTAGTTGAAGCTGTTAGACATATGCGTGCTATGAATCAAGATATTGCTAAGATAACTTATTTCTATAATCAACAAGATAAACAGGAGCTCTTTCGTATTTCTAAAGAATTGAATACTTCTTATGAGTTGGTTGTTGAAACAGGACGTTTGGGTCGTTTACCTGTTGTAAATTTTGCTGCAGGAGGAATAACAACTCCTGCTGACGCAGCACTTATGATGAAACTTGGATGTGATGGAGTTTTTGTTGGTTCAGGTATATACAAATCTTCTGATCCTTTAGAAAGAGCATCAGCTATTGTTCTTGCAACTACTTTTCATGACAGTGTCGAAGTGTTGTCTGAAGCACAAGAAATGATTGATGAAAAAAAATCCATGGTTGGTCTTGGCGACAATCTGGATTTTAAAATGCAGGATCGTGGTATATAATGAAAAAAGTTAATATTGGTATTCTTGGCGTGCAGGGAGATGTTGAAGAACATATTGCTTCTGTTGAATCTGCCTTTCGTGAAATTACTATGGATGGAATTGTAAGTGTAATTAAATACCCAGAAGAAATTAACTCTATAAATGGTTTAATAATTCCTGGAGGTGAAAGTACTTCTATTGGTAAATTATCCAATAATGATGATTTTCATTCTTCTATAAAAAAGAAGATTACTCAAGGTATGCCTGTTTTAGGTACGTGTGCNGGATTGATCTTTCTATCTAATCATATTGTTCAAAATTCATCAAATACTTCCCAAAAACTTCTTGGCTCACTTGATATAGAAATTGAACGTAACGCATTTGGAAGACAACGAGAATCTTTCCAATCNGAATTTCCAATTCCTAAATTTGGACTAGATAACTTTCTTGGNGTCTTTATTCGAGCACCTATAATCCGTAATATTGGCTCAAATGTNGAANTTATTGCTAAATTAGACGAAGATATTATAGCTGTCAAACAAGGGAATATTCTTGCTACGTGTTTTCATCCAGAATTATCAAATAATGCAATATTTCACAAGTATTTAATTGAATTAGTTAGAGAAACATTATGAGAATATCAGAACTCGCCGCAGGTCAAAAAAATATTAGTATTGGAGGCATTGTTTCCTATATTGGACAACCTCGTGAGGTTACACTAAAATCAGGGGAAACTGAAACTGTTACTAGTATCACTCTTCAAGATGATTCTGGTTCAATTTCTGTTAATATNTGGGGTTCGTTAGTTGACAATATAAAACTAAATTCCGAAATAAGAATAGAAAAAGGTTATGTTAATGAATTTCGTGATAATTTACAATTTAATTTAGGTTATTATGGTAAAATCTTTTTATTATTAGAATCTAATCAATCAAAACAATGATTGTTACTGTTTTCCATTTTTTCTATTGATTATTGATTTTATAAAATTGTAATATATAGGNTCAGGTTCTCCCGGTTTACTTAAGAACTCCGGATGATATTGCGTTGCCATATAAAATGGATGATCCTGAATTTCCAATATTTCGGTTCTTTTGTTATTGTCACTAAAACCAGATAGAATCATCTTATTTTTTTCTAGTAGTTCTTGATATTTNATATTAAATTCAAATCTATGTCTGTGACGTTGTCTAATTTTATTTTTATTATAAATCTTATGGGCTTTTGTATTACTGATTATTTCTATATCGTGNCCACCTAATCTCATACTTCCTCCTTTTTCTGTAACTTTCTTTTGTGATGGTAATATGTTTATTATTGGATTCTTTGTTTTTGGATCCAATTCAATAGAATTTGCATCCTTTAATCCGCATACATATCTTGCAAATGCGATTAACGATAATTGGAAACCAAAGCATAAACCTAAGAATGGTATTGACTTCTTTCTTGCATAGTCTGATGCTAACATTATTCCTTCACTNCCTCTCTTTCCAAATCCTCCAGGCACAATAATCCCATTATATTTTTCAAGTTTTTCTAGTTTGGATTGATCTTGCTCAAAATCAGCACTTTCTACCCATTCTAACTTAATTGAATGGTTCTGACTTGCTGCTGAATGAGCTAAAGCTTGATTTACGCTAACATAACTATCTGTTAATGAAACATATTTTCCTATCATTGCAATATTCAATGTTTTTTTATTANTAGTAAATGTCTTGGAAACCGATTTCCAATTTTTCCAATTCATTTCTCTAGTNGGCAATCGTAATNTTTCAATAATTGAATCTATTATTCCATCATTGTATAAGTTCTCGGGCACATCATAAATTGATTTAGTATCTGGATTGGAAATTATACTCTTTAATTCTACACTTGTAAATAATGATATTTTCTTTTTTGATGCTTCAGATAATCTTTTTTCACTTCGTACAACTATTATATCTGGTTGTATTCCTATCCTCCTTAATTCCTGTACACTGTGTTGTGTGGGTTTAGTTTTTTCTTCTCCAACTGGACCCATTATTGGAGCTAACGTAACATGAATGAACATGGAATTTTCTTGACCTAATTCAAGTCTAAGCTGTCTTATTGCTTCAATAAACGGTAAACTTTCAATATCTCCTACTGTTCCTCCACATTCTACTAACACAACACCGTGATTTTGATGTTTTGCAACATTTGATATCTTTTCTTTAATTGAATTTGTTATATTGGGAATAATTTGTACACATTCCCCTAAGAAATCTCCTCTTCGTTCTGCTTCTATAACATCTAAATAAACTTCTCCTGTAGTTATATTGTGAATCTTTGATAATTCTTTCCCAAGAAATCTTTCATATGTACCGATGTCCATATCAGTTTCTCCTCCGTCATCTGTGACAAATACTTCTCCATGTGCAAATGGATTCATTGTTCCTGCATCAACATTTAGATATGGATCAATTTTCACACATGTTGTTGATATTCCATATAAATCTAATAACTTTGCAATGGACGCCGTGACTATTCCTTTACCTATTCCAGATAAGACTCCTCCAGTGACAAATATAAATTTTGGATTACGAACTGAACTTTGTGTCGACGCCTGCATATAAAAAAATAACTATTATATGTTTTAAAATTTTCTACATAAACTACTTTTTGGTTATATTGTATACGACGAATATTAATTAAGATTGAAAAGAATATAAATATAATCTTGATTACTGCCTTTTCTCCCGGTCAAATCACAGGTTTTTTTTCAACTCATTCTGTAAAAGATCCATTATTAACAGGTTCGATAGGAGCTGGTATTTGTATACAAAAGGGCGTTAAAACAACCGTAAACATATCACCATCGCAAAAATTTCAATTGAATATATTTATTAATAAATTTCCATGTCATAATGCAAAAGTTTCAAATTCTGTAGTTCAACAACTAATTGGCCGTTCTGATAAAAAATTTTCTTTGACAATAAATCATTATCTTGATATACCNATAAAATGCGGTTATGGTTCTAGTGGAGCTGCTGCTCTTAGTTTATCATACGCTCTCAACGAAGCTCTCAATTTAGGTCTTAGTAAAACTGAAGCCGCACAGGTTGCACACATTGCAGAAGTTAGATGTAAAACTGGATTGGGTACTGTTCTTGGTGCGTATCATGGTGGTTTNCAAATACGTTTACAACCAGGTGCTCCTGGAATTGGTAAAACTTCTCAAATTCCAATTAATGATAAAAAAATTGTTGCAACATTTACTCTTGGACAACTATCTACAACTAATCTATTATTGAATTCCTCTTTAATAAAATCTATTAATAATACTGGAGGCAAATATTTAATTCAATTATTAAACAAACCAAATTATGAATATTTTCTACATTTGTCTAGACAGTTTGCATTGATGATAAATTTTTTTCCACTTGACTTCTTTAACTTTATGAAACTCGCAAATCGGTTCGATATGATTTGTAGTATGAATCTCTTTGGCAATTCATTATTCTCTATTTTAAGCGTCAACGAGTTGACAGAGTTTTATAATTTATTTTTAAAAAGTAAATTACATGGACATATATTTTTTTCCAATATTAATTATTCTGGAGCAAAAATTGTATGACAGATAGTGGTATTTCAAAAAACCATCCTAGATTTAGATCATTAAAAATTCGAAATGATCTGTCTGATTTTTATAATAAGGGAATAATTTCAGATTTTGGTTTGATTGCACATGGTCGTGGTGAAGCATTTGATTATTTAATTGGTGAAAAAACTATTGATTTAGCACTCCAGACAATTCGTGTTGCTACTGCGCAATTAATAGTGTCAAATTCAGTTATTTCAATCAATGGCAATACTGCTGCTTTAGAATCGAAAAATCTTGTTAAACTTTCTAACCTGACTAATTCAAAGCTAGAAATAAATCTCTTTCATAAAACTAAGAAAAGAGCAACACAAATTTCTCGCCTACTAAAAGATCATGGGGCTGAAATTGTTTATGGCACAAACGACGATTATTTGACGACTATTCCGAGCCTTCGTAGTAATAGAAAATTTATTGATAAACGAGGAATATACCAAGCTGACGTTGTTTTTGTACCTTTGGAAGATGGGGATCGAACAGAATTTCTTAAAAAAATGGGGAAAATTGTGATTACTATTGATCTTAATCCTCTTTCACGAACAGCTACTATGTCTGATATTAGTATTATAGATAATTTAGTTCGTGTTATTCCTGAAATGATTAAACAATCGAGAAAAATGTTAAAGTATTCTGATTCTGATCTTAAAAAAATTATTAAAAAATTCGACAATCAGAAACAATTAAACTTAACCCTCCGCTATATGTCTAAAAGATTAATAGATTTAACAAAGAAACAATAAAATGAGATTGTATATATTTTGAATGTAAAAACATTAACAGAAATGAAGGCAAATGGGCAGAAAATTTCTGCCATTACTTCTTATGATTATTCATTTGCGAAAATTGCCAATGAAGCTGAAATAGACATTATCCTTGTCGGTGATTCTGGAGCTATGGTTATGTTTGGTTATGAAAATACTTCTCCTGCAACGATGGATGAAATGTTGTTAATGTCTAAGGCTGTTTCTCGTGGTGGCCGTAAATCACTTCTTGTTGGAGATATGCCATTTATGTCGTATCATGTTTCTTCTGACGAAGCAGTTCGTAATGCTGGACGTTTTATTAAAGAAGGTGGAATGCAAGCTGTAAAAATTGAAGGTGGTCTTGATGTTGCTAAAACTGTTCGTGCAGTTACTAAAGCAGGTATCCCTGTTATGGGTCACATTGGATTACAACCTCAAATGGCTCAGTCATGGGATGGTTATCGTGTTCAAGGAACTGATTACACCTCTGCAAAGCAACTTATTGAAGATGCACAAGAGCTTGAACAAGCAGGAGCTTTTTGTATAGTCTTGGAGATGATTACCAAGGAAGTTTCAAAGATTATTACTAATTCGCTTAGTATTCCAACTATTGGAATTGGATCTGGTCCTTATTGTGATGGACAAATACTAGTTTTACACGACCTTCTTAATTTATACGATTCACTTAAACCTAAATTTGTTAAAAAATATGCAGATCTTAAAACTGAAACCCTTAACGCACTGACTAATTATAAAACCGATGTTTCTCTAAATAATTTTCCCTCTAATAATCATTCATGGTCTTTGGATAATTTAGAATTAAAGAAACTAAAAAAATATTTTGGAGAAATTAAAAAAGCCAAAATATAGATTTCTTTGTGATAAAAATGCGTACTAATGGATTAAGTCAAAACGATGTTTATAAAAAATTAAATAACATTTTAATGTTAGATGAAACTTTTTCTTCAGGTAAAATAATTGGTTCTATGTGTACTAAACCACACATCTTTTCTCAAAAAATTTATTCAAAACATCTTGAAAAAAATATTGGGGATCCTGGTTTATTAAAGGGAACATCTAAACTTGAAAAAGATATTATTGCCATTCTTGGAAATTTACTATCAAAATCTAATGCTATTGGGAATGTAGTTTCTGGCGGTACGGAAGCAAATATTCTTGCAATGTGGTCTGCAAGAAATTATTTTAATAAACTTAATCCTGAAATTATTATCCCAACTCATTCACATAATTCTTTTTATAAAGCTGCCGACCTTCTTGGAATTAAGCTTGTTCAAGTGCCAGATGTTCATGGTATTGTTGATATCACTAAGGTCAAAAAGAGTATTACTAAAAATACCATCATGTTGGTCGGAGTTGCCGGAACTACTCCTTTGGGATTAATTGATCCTATTGATAATCTATCTGATCTTGCATCTGATCATTCATTACTTTTACATGTGGACGCATCTTTTGGTGGTTTTGTTATCCCTTTCTTAAAAGACCTTGGTTATTCTCCGCCTGTTTTTGATTTCAAATTACCTGGAGTTTCTTCTATTGCTATTGATTCGCATAAAATGGGTCTTGCTCCTATTCCTTCAAGTTGTATTTTATTTCGTAAACGCAGTTTATTGAAAGGTATAAAAAATGATATTAATTACCTTTCTGGCGGTCATAAATCTCGTTCTACATTATTGGGAACTAGTCCTGGAGCTTCTATTATTTCTTTATGGTCTATTCTCAACCTAAACGGAAGAAATGGCTATGTTAAACTTATTAATCAATGTATGAAAAATACTGATTATTTTTATAATGAGTTAATTAAGATTCCAAATATCTCTGTTGTTTCTAAACCTGTTTTGAATATAATTGGTTTTAAGATAACTGGTTCTTCTCAAACAAAATTCATTAAAAGTATTCGTCAACATGGTTGGGCTATTTCTGTTTTTCCAACACATATTCGTATTGTTATTATGCCACATATTAAACGTAAGCATATTGATAGTTTTATTAAAGATATTAAAAACCTTGTAAAAAACTCTATTTAATTATATTATTATTACTTTTTTGCGCTTGTTTTTTTGATGTAAGTGAATAAATTTTTTCTTTCTGCTTTGGTATGTAAATAATATTTCATTCCCTTTATTTATATATTAAAACTTTGTAAAAATCTTAGTTCAGTAAGTTTGTATATGTGATTTGGTTAAGGTAAATGGTCTACATAAAAAAAGTGGAAACAAGAGGCTTCAAGTCGTTTGGAACTAGACCTGTTCATGTAAATTTTGATGGTAAATTTATTGGGATTACCGGTCCCAACGGCTCAGGTAAAAGTAATATTATTGACGCAATTTTATTTGCTCTTGGCGAAAACAAACCTAGAATGATGAGAGTTAATAAACTCAGTGGATTGATCTTTGACGGTGCTGGAGGTAATCCTTCAACTAGTGCAAGAGTTACATTAACTCTTGATAATACCAGTCGAGATATTTCAATTGATAATGATCGGGTCACAATTACAAGAGAAATACGTTCTAGTGGAGATAGCACATATTTATTAAATGGTAAAAAAACACAAAAAGGACATTTATCTGAATTATTAAGCCTTGCCTTGATTAGTTCTGATGGGTTAAATTTTGTTCCTCAAGGTATGGTTACTCATCTAGCCGAACTTAATCCGGAAGAAAAACGATTGTTAATTGAAGAAATTGTTGGGGTTGCTCAATTTGACTCAAAGAAAGAAGACGCATTGAAACAACTAGATGCCGCTGATCGACAACTTGAAGTTGCAATGGCAAAAATCGGCGAAGTTAAGAAAAACATTGATGTCTTAGAAGTACAAAGAAATAATCATCTCCGTTTGCAATATCTTGATCAGGAACGTAATTGGCTAAAATCTATGTTGTTTGTCAAAAAACTTCATGATATTACTAATACAATCGAAGAAAATAATAAATTATTGATTACTCTTTCAGAAGAAAAAGAAAGCCTAGATCAAAAACTAATTCAAATGAACAATAAAATTGACGAATTAGATAAAACCAAACAATCTACTCTTTCAAAAGTGATTGGTGGCGCTAGTGATGAATTATTATCTATACAAATCGAATTAAATAAAAAAACCGACGAATTAAATAATCGTAATGATACAAAAACTAATTTTCATAATGAAATTAAAAAAATAAGCGAGTCATTGCCATATCTTAATGATATGCTTTCTGAAACTATTGATGATATATCTAAAACTAAAATAAAGATAGAAACTCTTTCAAAAACACTTGACAGTTCTAAAAATGATCTAATCCAGTTGCACGACAAAATGAAAACTTTTAATTTAAAAAGAAAATCTTTAAACGATTCTATTCAAGAAGAAGAACAATTATTAACTAATATTGACACACAACTTCGACAATCCTATGATAGGAAAACTCAAATTAATCAATCTTTCTCTACTACTGACACAAACCAATCTATTCTTAAAGCAAAAATTTTAACTGGTGATCAGAAGAAAAAACAAACACAAGCTCTTGTTGATATTATTTCTAAATCTATATTGGACTTGGAATCTTTACAATCTCAAGAACAAAACTCTTTAACTTCTGTTACTAGTTCAAATTCTAAATTAGCATTACGACGTGAGAAAATCGAGTTTGAACTCTCTAAAGCTGTTGGTATACTATCGCGAGCGCATGAAGAAGTCTTAAAGCACGAGTCTAAGGTCGAAGCTGCAAAGGAAATAACTTCTAAACAAAACATTCAATTAAAACTTAAGTTGATTGCACAAGAAAATTCTATTCCTGGTTATTTGGGTGGTGTTGACGATATTTTTACTTTTACTGGCAAGTACAAAACTGCATTACAAGCTGCTACCAAACGATGGTCTAATGCAATTATTATTGAAGAAATGAAATCACTCTTTCAAGTTGTCGAGCTGGTTAAAAGATATAAACTTGGCCGTGTTGCTTTGATTCCTCTTTCTGATATTGTAGGTTCTGAACGAGTTAATGCACCTAAAAATAAGGATATTTTAGGCTCGTTAGCAGATTTTCTAGCCGTCGACGATAAATACAAGGATCTCGCTAATTTTATTTTTGGTGATACTTTACTGGTTTCCTCTGCTAAATCTGGTTATATATGGTCACAAAAAGGGTATCGTACAGTAAGCATTTCTGGGGATATTTTTGAACCTGGTGGTTCTGTTTTCGAAACCGGTAGTGTTTCACCACTTGCTAATTTATTCTTTGATTCTACATCATTCACACAGATTAAATCAAGTGTTAGTAATTTACGAACGTCAATTCAAAGACGTAAAAATGTAATTACGACTCTAAATTCTCAAGTCAAGGAGATGGAATCGGATCAAAATGAAAGAAAATTATCACTAGAGCGACTGAATTCCGAACTTAATAATATGAAAAATATGAGAAATCGTTATGTTGGTGTGATTTCTAAAGGAAACAAAACAAATGATGATTTACAGATAAAACTTAAACAGATTTCTGAATTAAAAATTAAACAAGAACTAGAACTTAAAGACATAGACGATTTAATTATAACCCAAAAAAGTAAACTTGATTCTAAATCTTCTATTCAATCCTTAAAGACTAATTTATTATCTTTAGAAAGTGAAAGGGACGAGATATCCTCTCAAATTGATCTGTTATCTGACCAAATACGAACTAACGAAACAACACTTGCACGTGACAATGCAAATCTTGAACATAATCTAAAAAACAGGAAAAATGAACTTACTGAAAAAATTTCTAACTTTGAAGATGAATTAAAGGATAAAAAACTATTCCTTACCGAGTGCGATTCTTTATTGCCAGAACTAGAGAAACGTGTTACTGAATTAAACTTAACAGAAAAAAAACTTTCCGATGAATCTCGTAAAATGAAACCAATCATTGATAATCTAGATAAACAAAATAAATTATTAAATAAAGAAAAAGAAAGTATCAACAAAAATATTCTACAAACTGCTTCTAAATATCAAACTATCACAAATGATAATGCAAGATTGACTGATTCAAAACAATCATATCGGGACCAATTACAATTACTTGGTTATGACGAATCTCTAGAATATTTCCCTAATATATCTGCTATTCTAGACGAACTTGATAAAGAGTATAATAGCTTAAAATCTCGTGTGAATTTATTAGCAGACGAACAATATCGTGAAATATATACAGGTTACAAAAATTTTTCACACAGGAAAAATCAATTACAAAAAGAGCGTAATTCAATAATTGAATTTATTAATAGCGTGGATTCCGATAAACGTAAAGCATTTCTAGATGCTTTTGAAAAAATCGATAAAGAATTGAGACATCTTTTCTCAAAACTTACAACAAAAGATAGTGGAATTCATGGAGAAGCTTGGTTAGAATTGGAGAACGAAGATGACATTTTTACTTCTGGAGTGTCTTTGATGGCTCAATTTCCCGATAAAATTGCACGTGAAAGTACAGGCATTAGTGGTGGCGAAAAAACTGTTGCGGCTTTGTGTCTAATCTTAGCAATTCAAGCTGTGAAACCTGCTCCATTTTATGTGTTCGACGAAATTGACGCTCACTTAGATGCTGTTAATTCTACTAAACTGGCCGAAATAATTAGAGAAAGAACTGTTTATTCACAAATAATTATGGTTAGTTTAAAGGATACTATATTGTCGCGTGTTGATAATATGTATGGTGTCTATCATGAACGTGGTATTACTAAGATACTTACATATCAACCTACAGAAAGCGATGTCAAATATGCTAAAGGAATGCAAATCAAATGAATGATTCTAGTCAATTATCGAAAGCCCCTCTGAATCTATTAGTTAATCCAAAAACTGCTAAAAAAGGAAAACCTTGGGAGGTTGATATATCTGATTTGTTAGATATTTTTTTAGAAAAGATAGTTGAAAAAGATAACCCTGATCTACGTTTATGTGGTACTGTTGCATTTTCTTCTGCTTTACTTTATCGTTTAAAAGTTGAAACATTATTTTATTTTGAGAAACTCAAAGTCCAAAGACCACGTATTCCTCGACAAGGGCCTCCTAGTCTTATTGTTCTTCCATTTCGATATGAATTATATTCTACATCTATAGATGATTTAATCACAACATTAGAAAAAATCCTAGAAGATGTTTCACGACAAGATGCTGAGTTGAAAAAGGAATCAACTTTATTACAACCTGAGCCCGAAGTTGAAATAGATAAATTTGTAGTCAAAATAGAAGAATTAGTAGTTGAATTCAAAAAAGATTTGACTAGTAAACTTGCGCAATCTAGTGAACTGCTTTTTACTGAATTAATTCGGAATAAAACATTGCTTGAACAAACCCAGTCTTTTTTATTACTGTTGTTTGTTGCAGTAGAAGGTCTAGTTACTCTAGAACAGATTGAATCTGATAATAACTCAGAAGATATTATGATTCGACGGATGATATAATGAATAGTCAACATGAAACCTTAGATGGTGAAAAAGATAAGAAACTGAAGGCTAGGATTGAAGCTGCTTTATATGCTGCAGGTCGTCCATTGTCTAAATTCGAGCTTGCAAAAGCAGCAGGTATTACTTCTACAAAAAAATCTTCTACCATTGCACGAAATCTTATGATGGATGTTAATTCTACTTTTGATGCAATTCAAATGTTTGAATTAGAAAATGATAGATTTGTTATTCAATTAAAATCTGAATTTACTACTCCTGCACGAAAATTTTCTTCACGGCCTTTATTATCTAGTGCGGAACTCAAGACATTATCTCATATAATGTGGTTCCAACCAATTTCAGGCAAGGATCTTGCAGAACGACGTGGTCAGAATTCGTATCAACATGTTCGTGCTTTAAAAAAATTAGGTTTTATTAAATCTGAACCTTTAGGCAGAACTAAGATATTTACTACTACTAATCGCCTAGCAGAGTATTTTGGTGTTGAAAATGACCTATCAACCGTAAAAGACCAATTAGTCAAGCATGGCGTGAAAATTAAAACCCCTATAATTAAAATTAAACCAAAAGAATAAAATAAAATTATATAATACTAATTCTCTAATATGATGTAATATGGTTAAAACATTAGAAAATTTAAGAAAAAGAAAAACATCTGGTGGACGAGTTAAATTCTCGAGAAATCGACGTGCAGATGAATCAGATTCATTTTCTGTTGATACTCTTTTAGGAGAACGTTCTATACGTGAAAAGACTTCTAGAGGTGGAAATAGAAAGATCTCTTTAGTCTCTGATAATGTTGTGAATGTTGTTGATAAAAATAATAATACCGTTTCAAAGACTACAATTACTCGCGTATTAAAAAATCCATCTAACCGAGATTATGAAAGACGTGGTGTGATAACTAAAGGTGCTATTATTGACACTGAACTAGGTAAAGTAAAAGTTCTTTCTCGACCTGGACAAAATGGAATACTTAATGGAATGCTTATTAATGAATGATCTTCATTTCAACAGCTTTAAATTTAGTTAATTGGGATTTTATAATATGAAATTTCTCGCACATGTTTTTGTTGGTTCTGATCCTTTCCTTCAGACTCTAGTATCTTGGGGTATTGGTATTGTTGTACTTATTATATCTCTTGGTTTTTGGTTTATGTGGTGGTATTTGGGAAAGAAAAATAAATCTTAATCCAAGTAAATACTTATTCTTATCTCTAAATTAAATGAATTTACTGGTGTCTTATTGATGAAAGACTATGAAAAACAAATAATCTGGTTGGATTATTTTAATTCTTTATATTCTCGTTCTCAAGGTAGGAGGATTTCTAAGAATCGCTCTATTAAGAATCCTGAATTGTCTGATCTTGTTGAAGCTGCAAAAAGACTTGATCTTAATCCAATTGGTAAAGAAGCTCGTCATCCAAAACGAGTTTCTATTACTTCAGGATATATTTCAATTGATAAGAAAACTAAGAAATCTACAATCCTTCAAGATATTGCAAAGATGTTTACAATTGTTAAAGGTGAAACTCATAAATCTTCTTAAATGATTTTTTATGTTTAATCTTCAAAACAATCAATATATGTTAATTACTGAAGGAAAAACGCAGTTTTACGTTCCTAGAAATAGTATTGACACATCTCCCCCTCCTAGAAACCCTGCGTTTTTTAATACTCTTGCCAAATTCAAACGTGACACTCTTATTACAATATTAAATACTTACGCATCACAATTTGATGAAAAAATTACTTTTGCTGATGTTTTATCGAGTATTGGTGCAACAGGAATGAGAATTGCAAATGAATCTAATTACATAAAAAAAATATACTTTAATGACGCTAATCCAATCGCAATTGACTTTCTAAACCGATCTATTGAACGAAACAATTTTGGTTCATTTTGTGCAACTTCCAATAATGAAGCTAATAAATTTTTATCAAATTTTTCAGGTAAAGAAGATAGATTTGATTTTATTGACTTAGATCCATTTGGTTCTCCTGTTCCATTTATTGATTCAGCTATAAGAGCACTAAAAATTAATGGAATTATTTCGATTACTGCTACTGATGGAGCTGTCCTTTGTGGTGTTTATCCTGAAGTATGTCTACGTAAATATGGAAGTTTATCTCTTAATACTGAATACTTTAATGAGATTGCAATACGAATTCTTTTTTCGACTTTATCCACTATAGCTTGTAGAAATAATTTAGGAGTTGAACCAATTTTTTGTCATACTGACAAACATTATATCAGAGTTTATGCCAAAGTTGTTAATTCTGTCTCTTCTTCTGAGGGTAATCATGGTTTCCTTCAACATTGTATTAAATGCGGGAATCGCAACATCTCTAAACATCCGTATACATCATGTAATCTGTGCGATGCTGATTGTAAGATTGCTGGACCTTTATGGACTGGAAAACTTTTTGACAAGCTATTATTAACTGAATCACTAAAACTGTCTATTAATACAAAATTAACCAAATTATTGGAAATTGCATTAACTGAGGTGTCATTACCGTCCATGTATTATGTTACTGATAAAATTTCCCAGGATCTACAAATATCTTCTTTTTCTGTAGAGAAAATAGTCGAGAAATTACAAAATCATGGGTTCGAAAGTTCGAAAACTGCTTTTAATACAAAAGGTTTCCGTACTAATGGAAATATTTCTGATATAAACAAACTTTTGCTCTAAATGTTATTATTTGAACCCTGTGCAGATCATATATAATTCACTACTTGCACTTCTACTTGCTTTTGGTTTAATCAATTTTACATTTCTAAATTTATTTTTTAAATTATTTTCCAATGTTTTTAACATTGGACCATCAAAAACTTTTAATAAACAACATCCTTCCTTTTTTAAAATCTTCGGCAGAGCATCAACTACTGAAATTGTTAAATCTATTTGATTATTGTGATCAATTTTCCAAATTCCTGATATATTTGGAGCTAAATCTGATAATACTACATTGGCTTTTTTCTTTAAGACTTCTATTATTTCTATTTCTATACCTTTTCGATGTATATTATCTTGAAATATTACAACATTATCTTCTATTTCTTTAATTGGAAGTAAATCCACGCCTATTACTTTTCCATTTGGCTCTACTATCTTTGATGCTACTTGCAGCCAACCTCCGGGCGCAGCTCCTAAATCTATAACATAATCATTTGACCTAATTAGATTATATTTTTGGTTTAGTTGTATGAGTTTAAATGAAGCTCTACTTCTATAACCTTGCTCTTTCGCTAATTTTCTATAATGATCTTTTTTTGCATCATTTAATCGCAAAATACTATATCTACCTGGTAATTATTTTTCTGTTTTACTTTTTCCTATTTCAGTCAAAACCCAATTCTCTATTAATAAACAATTAAATGGTGTAACTACTCCATCTGCTGCGCATCTTTCTTCATCAGGACATGTTATACATGGGATGTTTTCTATTGAATCAACTTTTACTGGAAATTTTACTGGGGTTAATTTATACGTCCATCTTCCTCCTTCTAGTAATTTTTGTCTATCTACAATTCTTCTTTTTTCCATTTTTATTGCAAGTCGTGATCCTTCTCTACTTGTTAGTCCTAATTTCTTCCACAATTCACTTTGTAGTATTCCTTCTTTTCCATTTTCAATTACAATTTCATAAACTTTTGCTGTTAAATCATTAAATTCATCTTTACTTTTTCTTCCACGTTTAACTTTTGGTTCTGGTTCTGCTTGTTTTATTTTCTTTACGACTTCTTTAGAAACTTTACTTTTTCTTCCACGTTTAACTTTTGGTTCTGCTTGTTTTATTTTCTTTACGACTTCTTTAGAAACTTTACTTTTTCTTCCACGTTTAACTTTTGGTTTTGCATCTAAATCATTATTTAATTCCTTTTTTATCATATAACTTCAGGTATTATTACTATCTTGATGTTATATTTAATATTTCATTTTGTTTTTATGATCTGTTTTATTGTATATCTGTCTAGTATTTCTCTTGTTCTATTTCTAATAGTAACTTCTGTCACACCTGCATATTCGGCTATCTCTCTCTGTGGGATTTTCTCTCCTAGTAATACTGATGATATATAAACAAATGCTGCTGCTATTCCTGCAGGTGACTTTCCGTTTGTCAGTTTTCTATCATTTATTTGGTTTGACATTCTAGTTGCATGAACCTGTATTTTTGTGTCTAAACCTGCAGTATTGACTAATTTTGAAATAAAGAGATCAAGTGAATGTACAGGAATATACTCTTTTTCAACTTCTTTTAATATTAATCGATAGTATTTTGCAATAGTTGATTTTGGCAAACCTGAAACGTCTGCAATTTCCTTCATTGATTTACTTGTTCCGCATTTTCTACACGCGAGATATATTGATGCTGAGGCCATTCCTTTGATTGATTTACTTTTTGCCATTCCTGACGATAAAGATCTTCTATAAACTAAGGCTGCTGTTTCTGAAGTTGATTTTGGTAAGTTTAAAACACTTGAATATTCATTTATTCTTCCTAATACATTAGCCAAACCTCTTTCCTTTGATGAAGATGTTTTAAGTCTTTGATGCCATTTTCTCATTCTATCTGCATTTTTATCACTGTGACCATTTACTGTTTCACCTATTTGTGTAGATAGTCCCATATCGTGTAATGTTAAACTTGTTGGCGCACCGGTTCTTACTTTTTTCATTTTATCTTCAGAATCTATTGCTTTCCATTCTGGACCGTTGTCTACAATTCTATCATTTTCTACAAATCCACAACTTGGACAAACATATTCTCCTCTTTCCACATCACCAATTAATGATGTTTTACAATAATTACAAAATATTGATTCACTATTTTGAATTGTCAAGATAAATTATTATTAAATAAACACTTTCTTACCTATAACTCTTTTAGCATTTTCATTTAAAGGAATTGCAGAAATATATGGATTATCAATTGATCCAATAATCTCTCCAACTTTTGCAATTTTATTTCCACGTTTATCAAAAATAATTTTGCCATTTGTTATTTTATGTTCGCATTGAATTATTAGTCTACCACTTTTTGCAATATGTAGTGCTAACCCAATTGGTTTCATAACAGATTTATTATCTTGTATTTATTAATCTTTTATGAAGTATTTTCAATTTTTTCTCAGAAATTTATCTTTTGTAATAAATATATCTGATTAACTTTAATCTAAATATGGGCCCGTAGCTCAGCTTGGATTAGAGCATCGGCCCTCTATCCAGTAAGGAAAGCCGGAGGTCGTGGGTTCAATTCCCTCCGGGCCCGTTTTTATATTTGACCTATTTTTTTTATATGGCGATGTCATTTTTTTAGAATATTTACTATTCGCTAATTTTATATCAGTTAAACCTATAACTTTCATTCTTCTATGAGTCTATATGGTACTAGATTCAATATCTTCATTTATTGAAAGTGGTGTGTTGTTTTCTTGTATGATTCTCTTTGTTTCTATTTTTTTCGCATATTTTATAGATCGTTATTCTCGACGTACTTTATTACGATTTAAAACTAAAGATAATGCATCGTTAAAAATTCCTATATATTCATTAATTTTTAGTATTGGATTGAATTTCTCATTTTATACTTTTACTCCTTATAATATTTTATTTCCCTATGTTCAAACTATTCTTCTTATTTCATCTGTTATTCTTGGTGGCTTGCTTTTTAATCGCATATTGAAACTTTCTCTTGCTGATTCTTCAATTAAACGGAAAATGGATACACTTTCTTTACGAGTTTTACAAAAGATTTCTACTTGGTCAATAAGTTTTATTTGTTTCTGGTTTATTATTGCTGTTCTTGGTTTTGATATTAGTAATTACTTAATTTTTATTTTGATAATTTTAATTACTCCAATTGCAGCTTTTACATTAGCTAGGAATACTCTTGGTAATATGATTGCCGGATTAATTATTTTTATTTGGAAACCATTTAAACAAGGAGATTTCATTACTTCTGAAGATCAAAAACTTTCAGGTATTATTTCTGGTATTGATCTAATGTTTAGTAAACTAACTGACTCTGATCAAAATACTGTTATTATTCCTAATAATTTCATGTTAAAAAATTCCTCACTTGTAACTTCTGGTAAGGAATATTTAATTCGAATTAATTATAAAACTAGTAACTTTACTCATTTGGATAATATTCGGAGATCTTTTGTTCAAGCCGCTCTAATGACAAATTATGTTTTAGAAAAACCTCGACCTATTGTACTTATTGATGATATTCATAATAATGAAGTTACGCTTGTTCTACTTGCATATACTGCTAAATTTAATCAGCTTGCGAAAATATCTTCTAACATTCGTACAAACTTTCTTAAAGAATTAAAGTCATTAAGAAAAACCAATAAATCAACTCGTAAATCTGAATATTTTGATCCTGAAGAAATATTATATTAGTAAGATTAACTTTAATTCAATTTTGTATTTTTGTATAATGAGATTAATGTCATTGTGATTAATATTAGTAAAATTCCTATTACTGCTAAAAATATATAATAAATAATTCTTGATGAAGTCTGTTCACTTGGAGATAGACATCTATCAACCAGACTGCATGAATCCAACGGATCTTGTATCTCTTCTTTCACTGGTTCATCAGGTATCTCTTCTTTCACTGGTTCATCAGGTATCTCTTCTTTCACTGGTTCATCAGGTATCTCTT
>NZOP01000027.1 GCA_002693165.1 Nitrososphaerota archaeon | reverse complement strand
TCAAGAACTCTTTCAAGTGTAATTTCTTCGAAATATAAACTATCACTCATGTCGTAATCAGTAGAAACAGTTTCAGGATTACAATTTACAACTATAATATCATAACCGTGTTCCTTTAATGCCCACACCATATTCATTGTAGACCAATCGAATTCAACAGAGCTACCAATTCGATATGTACCAGCGCCGAGAACGATAAGTTTTTTATTATTAGAATATGTAACGTCGTCAAGAGAACCATCATAAGTTACATACAGATAATTTGTTTGTGCAGGCCATTCAGCTGCAAGTGTATCAATTTGTTTAGTTCTGGGTAAAATACCATGATTTATTCGTATTTTGCGGAGTTCAGATTCATCTTTATCAAAATAAAGAGACAGCTGTTTGTCAGAAAATCCTTTCTTCTTTGCCTCAAGAATGAGTAATTTATCACTTGAATCGGGATTTTTCAATAGTTTACGTTCAACATTAACAACGTTATTGATCTTATCAACAAACCATTTGTCCACAGTAGATATTCTTGATACTTCTTCAGGAGTCATATTTGAACGTAGGGATTCAACGATATGAAAGAGAATTTCATCAGTAAAGTGAACTAGGTTATCTTCAAGAGTTTCAAGATTAGAATCAGTATGGAAATCAGGTTGGCATAATCCTAATTTATCTATATCAACCATACGAATGGCTTTTTGAAGAGCCTCTTCGAAAGAACTTCCAACAGACATAATTTCTCCAACTGATTTCATTTGTGTTCCAATTTTTCTTGATACATTTTCAAACTTTTTAAGATCCCATCGAGGCATTTTAACCACAATGTAATCAAGAGATGGTTCAAAACAAGCAGTAGTGACACCAGTAACTTGATTAAAAAGTTCAGGAAGAGTTTTACCTAATATAACTTTAGCAGCTAGATAAGCTAATGGATATCCAGTTGCTTTTGATGCGAGTGCAGAAGAACGGGATAACCTTGCATTAATTTCAATTACATTATAATCTTCAGAATTAGGATCTAAAGAGAATTGCACATTACATTCACCAATAATGTCACAGGCAGTTGCTGCTTTAATCGCGATTTCGCGTAATTTATGATATTCACGATTAGTAATTGTTTGTGATGGAGCTACAACAATATTGTCGCCAGTATGGACTTTCATTCCAAGAACATTTTCCATATTACAAACAGTTACGCAATTTCCGTCAGAATCACGCATTATTTCGTATTCAATTTGTTTCCAATCTCCAAGATATTCTTCAATTAATACTTGTTTTGTCAAACTATTAGCAGTTCCTTTGATAACAATCTCGTCAAGTTCATATTCATTATGAGCTACTCCACCTCCTTTACCACCTAACGTATAAGCTGCACGAATCATAACTGGATAGCCAAGTTCTTTAACCAATTCTTTGGCTTCTTCGAGAGAATAGACTGCTCGACTTTTGGGTGTAGCAATACCTGATTCAGTCATCTTTTGTTTGAAAAGATCTCTATCTTCAGTAATCTCAATTCCACGAATTTTAGTACCCAAGACCTTGACATTATATTTAGACAATATTCCTTGTTTGTCAAGTTGAATGCCGCAGTTTAAAGCAGTTTGACCTCCAAAACTTAGTAAAATAGCATCTGGACGTTCCTTAGCAATTACTTGAGTAACAAATTCGGGAATAACGGGAATAGAATACACGTTAGGACAGATACGTGAATCAGTTTGAATTGTAGCAATATTTGGATTAATCAGTATAGTTTCAATGCCTTCTTCTTTAAGGGCTTTGATACATTGGCTTCCTGAATAATCAAATTCACCTGCTTCGCCAATTTTTATTGCACCACTACCAAGAACTAATATTTTTTTAATTTTATCAGTCAAGTTAAATCACCGTCAATCATATCAAAGAAAACATCAAAGACATAAGAAGTGTCATAAGGACCAGGGTGTGCTTCTGGATGAAATTGTACTGCAATGCAAGAATTATTTTTATGTTTAACACCTTCTAGAGAATTATCGTCAAGATTAACAAACCAAGGTTGTAATTCTGTATTTGATAAAGAAGTTGAATCGACAGCATATCCGTGATTTTGACTAGTAACATAACTTCTTCCACTAATTAGATCGCGACAAGATTTATTTTGACCGCGATGTCCATATTGTAATTTATAAGTTGATGCACCAAGTGCTAGTGAAATTAATTGATGACCTAAACATATCCCCAAAGTTGGAATGGATGAATTACAAATTTTATTGATGGTATCAAGATATTCGGTGCAACGTTGTGGATCTCCGGGGCCATTACTAACAATTATTCCTTTAGGGTTGTATTCCATGATTTGTTCAAAGCTGTAATTATATGGAACCACTATAGTTGAATAATTTCGTTTCAATACATTCCTAATAATTCCGTTCTTTACCCCAAAATCTAATATTACGACATTCTCTTTATGATCACCATAGACTTTAGGTGATTTAGTACTAACATACTTGAAAAATTCAAATGTTTCATAAGATTTGGCTTTACTCAGAATAGAATCAGGATCGACAGCATTTTGTTCATAACTAATAACACCCATCATAACGCCGGATTCTCTTATTTTAATAGTAAGGCTTCTAGTATCAATATTGCAAATTCCTGTTATGTCTTCTGATTTTAGCCATTCGTCAAATGTTCGTGTAGAACTCCAATGATTAGGAGATTCACAGAGTTCATTTATAATAACACCATTAGTTTGAATTTTTGTGGATTCAAAATGAGCAGGAAGAGAGAACTCATCGAGATTAGAATAATCAGGAACTCCGTAATTACCAATCAACGGATAAGTGAAAGACAATAATTGCCCTCCATAAGATGGATCAGTTAAGGATTCAGTATATCCAACCATTCCAGTATTAAAGACTACTTCGCCAACAACAGTAGAAGGTTTGCCAAAACCCCGACCAAAATACTTAGAACCATCTTCTAATAGAAGTACTGCGTCAGATCCCATAGAACTATTCATTAATAATTAGATTCATAGCGACAATATAAGAATTTTAAAAATTAACAACACGCAAGTGTATTATAAATCCAGAGTGGAAAATAATAAAAATCAGTTATTATAAAGTGCTTTTGATTTTCCGGTCGTTATAAGAAAATCTCAAGAGAATAGGACTAATAATAGTACTAATCATAATTACTGTCATCAAAACAACATAAGCATAACTATCAATCAGTCCGGCAGAATAACCAATTCCTGCAACAACCACTCCAACTTCACCACGTGATGCCATACCAATACCTATTCTTTGTGCTTGTACCCTATTACGGAGGAATACAAATGCAGGAAGTCCACAACCAATAAATTTACTAAGTAAAGCTAGCACAAGAATTAATGTCAAAGCAAAAACTTCGATACGAAATATTTCTGCAAGATTAATCTGAGCACCAATAAAAGCGAAGAAGATTGGGGCAAAAATAATTCTAATGTGATTAGTAAATATTTCAATCTGATGTTTAAACCGTGAACCAGCAATTGCCATACCTGCAGCAAATGTTCCAACAATTGGTGACAAACCCATATAATATGCAAGTGCACCCCAAACAAGAATAATGAATATCGATAGAGTCTCCAATGTTGAAGGCACGTTAGGGTGTTTTTCTGAATCGTCAGTTAATTTAAGCGGATGAACACGGGAACCAACTATATCCAAAAATTTCGGCAAGAAATAAACAGAACCAAGTAACAAAGCAATCCATAATGAAAGAGTCAACAGAGTAGTTGTAGCTATGGTAGATATATCGGGAATTATTCCAGTATTTCCAATTGCAAGAACAACACCAAGAACAGTAAGACCTAAAACATCATCAACTACAGCAGCGTAAACCATAATTTCAGATTCAACATTTTTTAATTGACCAAGTTCCTCAAGAGTTCTTATAGTAATTGCAATACTTGTAGCAGTTAAAGCAGCACCAATAACAATAGATTCAATAAATTCAAAACCAACATATAAACTACCATAGTATCCAAGAACAAAAGGCACGACAACTCCTGCAGTACCAATTACAAATGCAGGAAATCCAGCTTTTCGAAATTGTTTAAATGTAAATTCAAGTCCTGCGCTAAATAAAATAATCATACCTCCAATTTCAAAAAACGTTTCAAGGACAGGATTTTCACTAACAGGCCCATTAAATAGAGGTTCTCCCGCCAAGAAAATTAGACCTCCTATTGCAAATGGTCCAAAAATTATGCCAGCAATAATTTCTCCAATTACTTCAGGAAGTTTCAAACGTCTAAAAATTAAAGAAAAAATTTTTGCAGAGACAATCAGTAAGCTAATTGCAAGAATTGTTGTAATAGGATTAAAAGTGGACAAATTATGCTATCTAAATAAGAAAACCTATATGAATATTTAATTATTTATTGTTTGAAGTAATTATATAGTTTTTTTCGTTTTTATATCGTAATTATCGTCTTCTATTTTACCATCTTTTACTGTAATAACTCTCGATGCCTTCATAGCAACGTCAGGATCATGAGTAATCAATATTATAGTCTTCCCAGTTTTTTGGTTCAACTCTGATAATAAGTTAATAATAATACCAGAAGTTGTAGAATCAAGATTACCTGTAGGTTCGTCTCCAAGGATAATAGGTGGATCGACAGATAATGCACGAGCAATGGCCACACGTTGTTGCTGACCACCACTAAGTTGATTTGGAGTATGGTTCCATCGATCGTCTAAACCAACAAGCTTAAGCATTTCATATGCGCGTTTTTTTCTTGCCTTAACCGAGATTCCAAGAATAGATAAAGGTAATTCAACATTAACGAGTGCAGTAAAACGTGAAATTAAATTAAATGATTGAAAAATAAACCCAATTTTTTTATTGCGTAATAAAGCAAGACCTGCAGAATTAAGAGCAGTAGTTTCTATTCCATCAAGAAAAATTTTACCCGAAGTAGGTGAATCTAATGCGCCAATTAAATTTAGCAGAGTGGATTTCCCACTTCCAGAAGGCCCCATAATTGCAATAAATTCTCCTTTATCAATTTTAATGTCAACTGCGTCCAGTGCAATAGTATCAAGACCATCACCGCGATAGATTTTGCTAAGTAATTCAGTGTATAATATATGCGAAGTCAAGGTATCTACCTAAAATGGTTTGTCATTTCCACGACGTCGGAGGAAAATAATTGTTAACAATATAACAAATGTTCCAACACCAACTATTGCATAGGGAGAAGTTAAGAGATCAACAGGTCCTGAAGGTTCTTCAAGAATAATTGGTTGTAAATCATCAAGATTTCCGCCAATTTCAAAAGTAAAAGTTTCAAGTGTAGAATATTTGTTGCCATAAGTATCTTCATAATTAATAACAAGAGTAATAGATGTAAATCCGTCGTTCGATGAATCGTCAATTGCAAATTTTAAACTAAAAGGTATCAACCCATCTTCATCGATTTCAGCAATATATTGCGAGCTTTCTGAATTTACAATTACATCATCACTGTTCATTATAGAGATAGTAAGAAACTTAGCATCGTCATTTCCTTGATTTAACAAATTACCAACTATAGTTGCATTTGCTCCTGCTGGAATAACCGGTAAACTGAATTCTATAGAATTATATGTCAAGTCAATCATTCCACGAACGGTAAAACCGACAGCTCTAACTTCTGTATGAGGGAATCCATGTTCGTCAAGATACGATATTTGGATTTGTACAACAAATGATGTATCTGATGAACTTAATGCGGAAAAAATTTCTGGATCAAGAAGAAGTGATTCTCCAGAATTCAACCTTGAATATTCCCATATAGCATTACCAGAATTTAGAAATATAGGAAAAGCAGATTGAAGTGTAGGGAATTGAAGTTCTATTTTCATATCATGAATAGAATTATCTCCAGTATTTTTAATATCAATAGAAGGAGAAGTAACACGACCAGCTAAAAGAATGTTATCAGGGACAGTTATAGAAAAGGGAGATGACCAATCTTTAACAAGGATACCGAATTCTTGTGATTCAGTTTTCTGTATTCCATTAATATCACGATATTCTACAATGAAAGAAATTGGATATAATCCTTGTGAAGCAGTTGGTGAAACATATGTAGGAAAAGATAACAACATTCGAGCATTAGGTAATAGCTGAGTTATTTTTCGACTATTATCTTGGTTAGATGTAGAAAATATTCCAGAAGATGAACCATAAGAAATAGAAACAGTAACAGAATAAACAGGAGCAGTTCCTAGATTTTCAATTGCAAAAGATAATTCATTTTTTGTACCACTAGTAAAAATATTGTTAGAAATAGTTGTTTCTAGATTACTTTTTCCATCGATGTCAACAGAAAACAATAATGTCTCAAATCTCAATATTGAATCCTTGTCGAGATAAGAAAATTCAATAGTTAGATCATATGTTCCCACATGAGTAGTTTTATCTATATTGAGAAGGAAATCTGCTGAAGAAGTACTTCCACTAGATACAGTTGAACCGAAGAAACTTGAGAGAGAGTCATCTCCATTAGAAGAAGCAAAGGGATCGCGAAGAATAAGATTTCCTTGAATTCCACTAATAGCACCATCGTCTCGATTTTGGATAACAACATTAAGTTTTACTCTATTATCTCCAGGTTCGACGGAAATTTTTTCTGTTGGACTACCCCAGAAAGTCTCTACTACAATTATTCCACTACTTACTGTCTCACATTGTTGTTTTTCAGAATTCCAAATTTCATTCGCTTCTATATCACATTGTTGAGCTGGCTCATCATCAACACGAAGAGAAATGGTACGAGTTTCGGAAATAGTTTGGCCAAACGTATTATCATAGACAAAGTTTCCAATAATTTGATAATACTGGCCTGCAGAACTTTTTGGCGCAAAAATAGAAGTTGTAATAGATATCTCCTCACCAGGTTGTAAAGATGTTAATTTCCATTTATTATCTGAACCCAAGAGATTGAGTGGAGAAGGAATGGTCAAAGATAGATCTATCGAACCAGTACTAGCAGTTCCTTCATTTTTTATTGTCAAGTCAACATCATTGGAAACTTTTGGTGAAAGAACTTGAATACTTGATTCAAAGTTAATGAAACTTCTTCCAGTTATATGAACTGAAATGGTTGATTCAATTTCAATTCCTTTGATATTATCAGGAGCTTGATAATTTATAATCATAGGCAAGTAAATTGTTTCAATATCTGTCTGTTCATTAACATTAACTAGAAAATTGAATGTATTAGTGGAACTCGAAATCATATTGGTAGTAGAAATAGCATATAATGAATTTCCTCCAGTACGATTACTTAAGGTATCAGGTAATGACAAGTCAATAGATAAATCGCTGATATCAAAGGGACCGCTATTTCGCAAGACAATTTGTAGATTTGTACCCAAATCTCCAGGAGCAACTTCCAAAGGATTAATCTGAGTACCCCAATCTGAGAATAATACATCAAATTGAGTAACAAAAACTGTCAAGTCATATGCTCCAGAACCTGAATATTTTTGACCAGTGAGTTTAAGATAGTGAAAACCAGATTTTGAAGCTGTAAATTTAATATTTTCGTCGTCTCCGTTACCAATTATCGTTGAAGAAGCGACTTCAAATTTTTCATCGTCTGTACTATCAGGATCATAAAGATAGATATCAACATCAGTTCCAAAAATTAAATCTAAATTAATTGATACAGTTTGTCCTGACAATATATTAATTTTATAATATTCAGAACCACTGGTCCAGACACCANTTAATTTTCCAGATTTTAATTCAACGGATGAAGCTAACGAAGAGCTGCCTTGACCATGTGCAGCAGGAGATAAAATTAACAAGGAACTAGAAACTAAAACAACTAGTACAAACAATATTTTNAGTCTTTCAATATTTTGCATAATTATACCACGTTGTCAATTATTAATAAGTTCAATATATGATTTTCAATATATTAAATTAGTTAGGCATTAGAAAGATAAATGGACTGGGAGGGATTTGAACCCTCGACCTCCCCCATGCCAAGGGGGTATCCTACCAAACTAGACGATTAGCAATTATTACATACCAGCCCGTCGTAAAGAATAGAACAACCTGTCCAACTATAGTAAAAAAAAAGATGCTTAAGAGTTTTGGGATATTTGTAAATTGCAAGTCAAGGAAGATGTGTTTTTATGAGAGTAGCAGTATCTTGAAGTTCTTTTTCAGTAAATATTTTTCGTGTTGGCCAAGAACCGTCAACACTATCATTAACAAAACGAGGAATAATATGTACATGTACGTGAAATATATCTTGACTGGCAGCTTTTCCATTTGATTGTCCAATACTTATTCCATCAGCAGCAACTGATTTCCAGAGAGATTTGGAAAGTAAATTAACAATCTTAAATAATTCTGATACTTCGTCATCGGACATATCTGTTAAGAAATCATAATGTTGCTTTGGAATTACTAAAAGATGCCCNCGATTAATTGGATATTTATCCATGAAGGATANAATGTTCTTAGTTTCAAATANATTAACTGAAGTTCTTTCGCCCTGAATGATTTCACAGAAGATACAATTTACCATACTAATTCACAAAATAGAAATTTTCTCAAAGTATAATGTATTTCCCGATATATTTATATCATAATATTTGTCGTGTACAATAAGTGAAGGGATAAAAATATGAAAACACATTACCAGATTATTGCTATCTCAGTCGTAGTATAAGTAGTTATTACTATCTAAAAGTGAATTTTATGTTAAAAAATTTAATAGAAACAACAGGTGCAGATGCATTAATTAAAGCATTAGACAATGAAGGAGTNAAGGGAATATTTGGACTTCCAGGTGGAGCAAATTTACCAATTTATGATTCGTTATATGACAGCGATATTCGTCATATTTTAGCAAGACATGAACAAAATGCAGCGCATATGGCAGACGGTTACGCACGTGCGTCAAGAAAACCAGGAGTTTGTTTTGCAACTTCAGGACCAGGTGCAACAAATCTAATCACAGGTATTGCAACTGCTTTTGCAGATTCATCACCGATAATTGCAATTACCGGACAAGTTGCTTCAGATATGATAGGAAAGGATGCGTTTCAAGAATGTGATACAATAGGCATTGCAACACCAGTTACTAAATATACTTATCAGCCACTTACATCTGCAGANGTACCACAAGCAGTAAAAAATTCTTTTTATATTGCAACTTCAGGAAGACCAGGACCAGTTCTTATTGATATACCAAAAAATGCACAAGTAGAAAAAATGGAAGTAAATTTTCCTACAAAACCAAATATTCGAAAGTTAAATCAAGTACCAACTGCAGATCTTGAATTAATTAATAGAGCGGCAGATCTTCTATTAAAAGCAGAAAGACCAATGATAATGACAGGCGGTGGAGTAATAATATCTGGAGCATTTAAAGAACTTCAGGCCGTGGCAGAATTTTTAGTATCTCCAGTAGTTTCAACTTTTAAAGGAAAAGGAGGTTTTTCAGAAACACATTATCTATCCTTAGGTCCAATCGGAATGCATGGACATATTGAGGCAAATAAATTAGTAATTGAAGCAGATGTTTTACTTGCAACAGGAGCAAGATTNTCAGATAGATCAGTAGGTAAATGGGATGAATTTGGTAATGAAATGAAAATAATTCATGCAGATATAGATCCATCAGAAATTGGAAAGAACAAAAAAGCAGACATTGGATTAATTGGAGATATAAAAAATACATTAGCTCTACTTTTATCTGCAATGGAAAACAAAGCAAAAAAAAGAAGTTCAGAATATGCATGGATNAAAAGAGTCNACGAAATTAAAGATATTTGGAGAAGCAAACCTCTTCCAGCACCTAGAGAAATAACAGGTCCAAGATTAATGAAGAAGATGAGAGAAATATTACCGAATAAATGTTTGGTAACAACAGAAGTCGGACAACATCAAATGTGGGCTTCATTACACTTCGATGTTGCAGAACCTGGAACGTTTTATACTTCAACAGGATTAGGAACAATGGGATGGGGATTACCTGCAGCAGTTGGAGCAAAATTTGCAAGACCAGACCTACCAGTTATAGATATAGCAGGAGATGGAAGCGTACAAATGACTGAATCAGCACTTGCAACTNCAGTAACAGAAGATTTACCGGTTATAACAATTATCTTCAACAATGGTATGTTAGGAATGGTAGCACAATGGCAAAGATTATTTTATGATAGAAAATACATCGGAGTAGAACTCAAAGGAATTCCAGATTATGTTAAAATAGCCGAAGCGTATGGAGCTCAAGGAATAAGGGCCCAATCAATGAATGAATTTGATAAAGCCTTAAAAAATGCATTAAGCAGCGACGTGNCAACCATAATAGATGTGCCAATTAATCCTGATGAAGATGTATTTCCATTTGTAGTGCCAAATACAGCACTAAAAGACATGATAATTGCCTAATAAGTAAAATAAATTAGCAAAATGCCTAAGTTTTATGGAAAAAACGTAAATGATTTATTCGAATGCGAATAAAAAATTTTAAGATTGCCAAGAAGAACAATAAATAACAAACAGATAGGACAAAAATTGCAGAAACCGGATTGGCTTAAAGTTAATCTCACACAAGGAAGCAATTATGAAAAGGTCAAAAAATCAGCAAAAACCTTGAATCTTAATACTGTTTGTCAAGAAGCAAATTGTCCAAATATATACGAATGTTGGAATGGAGGAACTGCAACGTTTATGTTATTAGGAGATATTTGTACAAGAGGATGTAAATTTTGTCATGTGAAATCGGGAAATCCAAAGGGTATGATTGATATATTTGAACCAGAAAATATAGCAAATGCAGTAAAAGAATTACAGTTAGAGTATGTCGTTTTAACTTCAGTTGATCGTGATGACTTGAACGATGGAGGTGCATCTCATTTTGCAGATACAATTAAATATATACACAAAATTAACAACAATACATTAATTGAGGTTTTAATACCTGATTTCTCTGAAAGCTTAGATGCATTATCAATTGTAATTAAAGCTAAACCAACAGTTATTGCACATAACATTGAAACAACAAAAAATTTAACACACTTTGTAAGAGATAGGAGAGCTTCATACCAAAGATCATTGAATGTATTAATGAATNTAAAGAAATTAGAGCCAACAATTTTTACAAAATCATCNATAATGTTGGGATTTGGNGANAAANATTCAGAGGTAATANATACTATAAAAGATTTAAGAAATGCAAATGTAGATATTTTAACAATTGGACAATACCTGCAACCATCAGACTTTCATATTAGTGTTAAACAATTTGTTCGACCAGAAAAATTTCTTAAACTAAAACAGGTAGCTGAAGATATGGGTTTTAAATATGTTGTATCAGGTCCTCTAGTAAGAAGTTCATACAAAGCAGGAGAATATTTCGTAAAAAACATGGTGAAATAAAACAATGTTAATGACATTAAATCAAGCGGTTAAAAGTGCATTAGACAATGAAATGGAAAAAAATGACAAAATAGTACTTTTGGGAGAAGATATTGGAAAAAATGGCGGTGTTTTCAGAACTACCGAAGGACTTTATGATAAATTTGGTCCAAAACGAGTAATTGATACGCCTCTGAATGAATCAGGAATTATAGGAACTGCAATAGGCATGTCACTATATGGTTTAAAACCGATTGTAGAAATACAATTCATGGATTTTATATTTCCAGCATTTGATCAAATTGTTTCTGATCTTGCTAAATTTAGATATAGAACAGGAGGTGCTTATGCATGTCCAATGGTAATAAGAGCACCATATGGAGGAGGTATAAAAGGTGCTTCTTATCATTCACAGAGTGGAGAAACATATTTTGTCCACACAGCAGGATTAAAAGTTATTGTACCATCAACACCGTACGAAACAAAAGGATTATTAATTTCAGCGATTAGAGACGAAGANCCAGTAATATTCTTTGAGCCAAAAAGATTCTACAGAGCATTAAAAGAAGAAGTCCCAGAAGAAGCTTATACAATTCCTATTGGTGAAGCAAATATATTAGAAGAAGGAAATGATGTGACTATAATCAGTTATGGCGCCATGATACAAACAGTAAATGAGTCATTAGAGATGATAAAGAAAGACGGAATTACTGCAGAATTAATAGATTTAAGAACACTTTCTCCACTTGATTCAGAAACAATAATTAAATCAGTAAAGAAAACTGGACGTTTAGTTATTGTACATGAAGCACCAAAAACTTTAGGAATGAGTGCAGAAATATCCGCACTAATTGCAGAGAATTGTTTAGAGTATTTAGAAGCACCAGTACAAAGAGTAGCAGGTTTAGACACTCCATTTCCATATTCATTGGAAAAAGAGTACCTACCTGATGCGAAAGTTATCTATAATAAGATAAAACGCACAGTAGAATATTCATAGTGATCTGAATGGTATACAATTTTAAACTTGCAGATATCGGNGAGGGAATAGTTGAAGGAGAAGTAAGTAAATGGCATGTAAAAGTTGGAGATATAGTAAAAGAAAATCAACCACTTGTAGAGATTATAACTGAAAAAGTAACTGTAGAATTACCATCACCTGCAAAGGGAGTAATAACAAAAATTGGACCTGATGTGGGAATGATTGTCAAAGTAGGAGAAACAGTAGTAATAATAGATGACGGAAAAGAAGAAAATAATGAAATTATAGAAGAAACACAACAAACAGAAGAAAAGCAAAAAGACAAGTTAGTTAAATTAAAAGAAAAACAACAAATTAGAAGAATTATCGCCACTCCCGCTGTNAAAAGATTAGCAAAGGAAATGGGAATAGA
This sequence comes from Nitrososphaerota archaeon, assembly GCA_002693165.1. The sequence continues at coordinate 49,534 of NZOP01000027.1, read as the reverse complement.
TATTAATCAAGTTAAAGGGACAGAAGAAGACGGAAGAATAACAGAAAAAGATGTAAAATTACATTCTAAATTAAACGTACAAAGCAATGAAGAAAGGATTGCTTTTAGAGGAACACGAAAAACAATAGCTGAAAGATTATCAAAAGCTTCTGATAGAGTGGTACAAGCATGGATTATGGAAGAAATCGATATGACAAAAGTAACAGAATTAAAAAATAAATTAAAAGAATCAAATTCAAATGATATTAAATTAACATATATGCCATTCTTTGTGAAAGCAGTAATAAAATCATTAAAATCCAATAAAAGAATTAACGCTTCGTTAGATGAAGAAACAGAAGACATTGTAATAAAAAAAGATTATAACATAGGTATTGCGACCGATACNGAACAAGGACTAATAGTACCAGTAATTAAAAAGGCTCAANATAAAAGCATTTCAGAAATAGCTAAAGAAATAGAAANACTATCAANGGAGGCAAAATCAGGAAAATTAGAAATAGAANNTACAAAAGGNGGAACATTTACAATTACAAATATCGGTGCAATTGGAGGAATATCTTCTATTCCAATTGTAAACTATCCAGAAGTAGCAATATTAGCAATAAATAAAATAATGAAAAAAGTAGTTTCATGGGAAGATAANATTGTTGTAAGAGATAGAGTATACTTGTCATTATCATTTGATCATAGAGTATTAGATGGTGCAGATGTAGCACGATTTTTGAATTCTATCAGAAAATATTTGGAAGAACCAGAGAGTCTTATTAAAGAATGAACAATCTAAATATTTTGGAATTGGGATTAGTAGAATATCAATATGCACTCAAATTGCAAAAAAAATTAGTAAAAGAAAGAATGAATAATTCCATTCCAGATACATTATTACTACTTGAGCANCCGGATGTAATAACATTAGGAAAACAAACAAAGGACAAAGATGTAATTGAACAGTCAATACCAATTGTAAAAATAGACAGGGGAGGTCGTGCAACATACCATGGACCAGGTCAATTAATTGGATATATCATAATGGATTTAAAGAAAAAAGGAATAACAATTCCTGTGCTTATTACAAAGATTCATGAAATATTAATCACAACCTTAAGAGAATTTAATATTCCTGCAGAACGAAAAGAAAGTCCAGGAATATGGATTGATCAAAAAAAGATTGCTTCAATTGGATTATCGGTAAAAAACTGGATAACATACCACGGATTTAGTTTGAATATCAACACTGACTTGGATAAATTCAATATGATTAGACCTTGTGGATTTGACGGTCAGATTATGACTTCAATAAAACTCAATAACAATAAAACAATATCTTCAAAGGAGATAAAATCAAGCGTGATAAAAAATTTTTCAGAAATTTTTCAATATAATGAAGTCATAAAGAATTAATAAAAAAATAATATATCATAATCAGGTGAATTCGTCTAACAATTCCTTAGCAATATGTTGACCTTCGTCGAATGGCTGTTTAACCAAGGGTCCATTTTTCAATACAGGTTCGTCAGAATCATAAGTAGGTTTTTCAACCTGATAGAATACACCAGTTGGAATTTTTACATCCCACTCATGAGATTTTTTTAGTGCTTGTTCAAGATTAGTAACATCGTGATCTTCATCTTCTAATTTGTAAACACGATCTCTAAACCATTGATAAGTTTGGATTTTATTATAAGTGACACACGGACTAAGAACATCAACTAAAGAAAAACCATTGTGTGCAATAGCATTTTGAATTATAGTAGAGAGTTGTTCGACAGTACCAGAAAAACCTCTTGATATATATGTAGCACCNGAAATCAAACCCAGCGCAATAGGATTAACTGGAACTTCTAATAAGCCAGAGGGCGTGGATTTTGTAAGCATTCCTCTCTCACTAGTTGGTGATGCTTGACCAGTTGTCAATCCGTAAATCTGATTATTCATGACAATATANGTAATATTNATATTACGTCTCATTGAGTGAATAAAATGCCCCAAACCAATTCCATATCCATCTCCATCTCCGCCGGCCGCAATAACAGTGAGATCAGTATTAGCAAGTTTAATTCCAGTAGCTACAGGAAGAGATCTACCATGAATTCCATGAAATCCATAAGCATTTACATAACCAGGCAAGTTTGATGAACAACCAATTCCAGAAGTTATAACAACATTTTCGGATTTAATTTTCAGCCGAGCTAGTGCAGTATGAACACCACGTAAAACTGCAAAATCACCACAACCAGGGCACCAATCAGGTGTTATATCTGATTTATAGTCTTCAATTTTAATGGGTTCTAATACCAACTAAATCAAATCCTCTACTTTATCTATTATCTGTTCTGGATAAAAAGGCTCCCCGTCATATTTAAAAAGAGTATGGTTGATTTGAAAACCAGTTTCCATTGAAATGAGTTTAGAGAGTTGTCCACTATAATTTACTTCTACTACAAGAGTATTTTTACTACGAGAAAGTATTTCGCCAATTTCTTTATGTAAAGGGATTAAATATTTTATATGAAGGTGATTAACATTTTTGTTCTTAGTGCGAAGTATTTCAATTGCTTCATGAACAACATTATAGGTAGAACCCCAACTTACAACTGTAAGATCGGCATTATCAGNACCTTCCAATTTAGGAGCTGAAAGGGTTTCTTGAATAAATTTCATTTTTCTCATACGTTTAAGCATAATCTTCGTACGAATCTCAGGATCAGTAAATACATCACTAATTATATTCCCATAATCGTCATGTTCATCGCTACTAGCCTGAAATATAGTACCAGCGGTACCAGGAAATGCACGAGGAGATACGCCATTGTCAGTATATTTGAATCTTTTATAATCACCGTTGGAAGTATCTGAAGTAATAATGTCCCCGCGATTAATTTTACTATTAAAATCTAAATCTTCTATAGATTCCATATGCTCAGATAAAAACAAATCAGAAAGAATAATAACAGGAATTTGAAATTGATCGGCTAAATTAAAAGCTTCAATTACAGAATAATAACAATCTTCAACTGTTGATGGTGCAACTATGACTTTAGGAAAATCTCCTTGCGACGCACCAATTGCTTGAAAAAGATCGCCTTGCTCTGTTTTTGTTGGAAGACCTGTTGATGGNCCACCGCGCATAGAATTAATTATTACTAAAGGTGTTTCGGTCTGACCAGCTAATCCAATAGCTTCAGACATTAAAGCAAAGCCTCCTCCTGATGTTCCAACCATAGAACGTGCACCAGCAAATGAAGAACCAATTGCCATATTAATAACTGAAATCTCATCTTCAGCTTGTTTAACAACCATACCGGTTTCTTTAGAATGTGCAGTTAACCAATGTAAAATTGAAGATGCAGGAGTCATTGGATATGCAGCATAGAATTTACAACCAGCTAAAACAGAACCAAAGGCAAGTGCTTGATTACCGGTAAGAACAGGTCTTCTTAGATCATAATTCGGATTAAGATTAAAATCAAATTTTGGAAGGTTAGATTGAGAATAATTATAACCTGCTTCACAAACCTGAAGATTAATTTCCATAACAGATTGTTTCTTTTTCCCAAAATAGTCACTAATAACGCCTTTCATAACATCTAGATCAAGATTAAGTAATTGTACAACTGCACTCAATGCTACTGTATTTTGGAGTATAGGGTTTTTNCCAATATCTTTCAATATTTCATTTACAGGTAATGGACAAAGAATTACATCCTTGGGAATTGTTTCTTCATCAGGTTTTATTTTATCAGCGTTATATAAGACAGCACCGCCAGCTCCAACATCAACAATATTTCGTTGAAATTCAACTGGATTTAATGCAATAAGAAAATCCACCTTATTACCATGAGAAAGTATTTTATTACGTCCTGCCCGAAGTTGTAGATAAATAAATCCGCCTCTTATTACTGATTGATAGCTATTGTACGCAAGAAGATGTAAACCACTGCGAGAACAAATTTTTGCAAACGACTCACCAGTGGATGCAATACCATCCCCAGCAGCTCCTCCAACTCGTAAAATAACTTCTTCCCTAGCCATCAGTAGGAATAATTGCAAAAGTTACACTATTTAACCTTACGAATTAAAAAAACACTATTTAACTTTACGAATTAAAAATTTAAGTAATTTTTCACGTTTATTAAAGAAAAGTAATTCATTTCCTGATTTCTTTACCCAAAATGTAATATCCTCTTCTGCAACAGGATCATCAGCAAGTACTTCTAAGATTTCTCCTTCTTTCATATCCTGAATATTTTGCCGTGTTCGAAAAACAGGTTCTGGACACAAAAGTCCTTGCATATCAATAACTCGATTTGGTTTATCAGGAATATCTTCTTCAGACATAACTAAATTTTAGACATTCATTAATAAATAGTTATTCAGTTCAATATATATCATACAAGTACAATTAACTGGTAAATCAGATTGTTATGGTAGGAAAGTGTTGATGTTTGAGTTTTAGATTACCAAGAGGAATGAGAGACATAGAAGATAAAGAATATATCAAAATTGAGAAGATAAGAAGTGCGTTCAATGAAACGTGCAAGTTATTTGGTTTCAAGATGTTCATGCCATCTCCGATAGAAATGCTTGAGACTTTAGAGGTAAAGAGTGGTTCCGGGATAAAGGATGAAATATACCATTTCAAGGACAAAAAGGAAAGGAATCTTGGACTAAGATTTGATCTAACAGTTGGAACAACACGTCATATAGCCGGTAAAAAGGATTTACGAAGACCTTTCAGAGTAGGAACGTTTGGAGACATGTTCCGCTATGACGAACCGCAAAAAGGCAGATACAGATGGTTTCATCAATGGAACGCAGAAATTTATCATACAAGCGGAGAATCAGAAGAATGGGTTATTGAGTTGCTTAATTTTACAACATCTTTACTCAACAAAATTGGAATAAATAATTTTAAAATAAAATTAGGAAACATAGAGATAGCAGAAGAGTTTGTGAGTAGATTGTTATACGGACAAAATGTTGATTCATTTAGATCATCAGAAAATAAACTCCAACAAGTAACATCTACACTAAGATTATTAGATAAGATTGGGAAAAAATCAGAAAAACAAATAATTGACGAAGCAATTGAAATTGGATTAAAAAAAGAAAAAGCTGAAATNTTAATTAGATTTGGAAATATTAAATCAAATGATATAGAAAAAATCAAACAAGAAGTCAAAATAATATTCAAAGAATCAGGAATAATGGTAGACGAAAAAAATAAAGGACAAAATATGGAAAGTTTTTTGGAGAATTTTATATCATCTAGATTGGGAAAAGGAAAATTTAATTTAACAAAAGATATGGAAAATCTTGAATATGACTTGGGATTAGTAAGGGGTATGGATTACTACGATGGTTTTGTGTTTGAGATAGTTGATTTAAACAATAAAGATATCGGTTCAATAGCAGGAGGAGGAGAATATAGTCGTTTACTCGAGAGTTTTTCAGGTCCACCAAATTTATCCGCAATTGGAATAGCAGGAGGAGTTGAAAGAATGATGGAATCAATAAGTAAGCATGATGAAAAAGAAAAATTAGTNNTAGTAATAGATGATGAAGAGATTGAAGGAGAACATACAAATGATAATGCACAGGCATTAATTAAAAAATTACGAAATAACAATGTACCAACAACTTTTCTNGTAGCGAACGATTTCAGGAAACATNTTAAATTTGCGGAAGCAAACAATGCAACAATAGTAATAATAGCGGGNAAAAAAGAACTAGTTGACGGGAAATATAGAGTAAAGGACCTNAAAACTGGAAAAGAGGAACTCGTTAAGAAAGAAAGCNTGATTAATTTCATTAAAGAATTAATATAATTAGTGTAGAAATATATCAATGAGAAATATCTTACTTTGTTGCTTATCGGTCGCCTTAATTATATTTATGATTCCATCAGCATTTGCAGNAGATATAGACAGCAGTAATAATTTTGATATAAATATTGAAACATTAGATCAAACAAGTACAATTACAGAAATTGCAGTTACAAAGGGAAGTAGTAAATCACTAAGAATAGAATTATCAAGAGAAGTTTCCTCATCGTTCAATGGAACAGTAAGTATTGAAATTAGTGGAGTGCCAACAGGATTAGGCACTTCTGTGTCACAACAATCTTTTGAATATTTTCTTAATGGTATTGCGACAAAAAATTCTACATTAATTTTAACACCACAACTTTCAGCTCAAACGGGTAATTATCAAATAACGATTAAAGCAGTAAATAGTGGAGATTCTACAGATTACGCGCAAAAAACTATAACTTTGTATATTTCAGATTTTGAAATAACGGCAGACAAGAGTACGATATCATTAAGGCCNGGTCAACAAGAAGACGTAACACTAACAATTAGATCAGCTAAGGATACAAACACCGTCGATACAAGATTTTCAGGGCCAGTTGAATTAGAATCAGTGTCTATGACAGGNGCCACNATAACTTACATAGGAGATATAAATGTGCCGGAAGGAGGAGAAGATACAATAACNGTAAGAGTAATCGCAAACAGTAACGCTGAAGCAAATGGCGACGGTGTATTATTAAATCTTAAAGGGAAAGTTGGTACTCTTGAACATACTATAAGTCTCAGAGTAAAAATCTTATCAAATCCTTTATCAATTACTCTTTCAACAGATTCACCATCATTAACAATTTTCCAACCAACAACTATAACAGCAACAGTAACGGATTCATCAGGCAATCCTGTAAGTGATGCTTCAGTAACATTACAAAGAATAGGAGGAAATGGAACATTTGTAAATTTAGCAACATACGTAACAGGCACAACAGATGCAAATGGAAAATTTAGTGGGACATTTACAGCCAAAACTTCAGAAACAATAACAATAAGAGGAGATGCAGATAAACCTAATTATGCGAAAGATGAAAACAACCTAGTCCTTACAGTAAAAGGAGGATTTCTTCTCTCGATTACGCCTGATGCAAATCAAATCAATGCAGGAGATTCAAAAAGTCTAACCTTAACGATACAATCAACTGACGGATTTAGTTCACAAGTTGAATTAAGTCATGAAAATATGGAAATTGGAATCACTTTATCCTTTCTTGAAAATAAACTAACACCTGAAGCTAACGGGGCAACAACTACAACAGTAACAGTATTTATTGATAGTAACGTAGAACCAGGAACTCACAGTGTACAAATCAAAGGAAAATCAGGTGATCTAACAAGCAGTGCGTCTTTTTCAGTCGAAGTTCCAATAGCAGAATTTACATTAAGCCTTAGTAAAGCTGAGTTACAAATGTGGCAAGGTGACACAGAAAGAATAAAACTAGTACTAATACCAGTTGGAGGATTTAGTGATACAATTGAATTAAGAACAAACCTAGATAATAGAGAAGACATAGTAATTACATTCTCAGACAGAACTGTTCCATTAGACCAGTCACAAACAAAAGAAGTTGAGCTTTTTATTAAAACTACAACAGAAACTCCAGCAGAACCCACTCCACTCATTATAACTGCAACATCACTAAAATCAGATACAACGGCTACGGTGTGGTTGGATATACTAAAGTTATTTGAGTTAACAATAGGTTCAACAAGCAAAGAAAATGGAGACAATATTGCCACAATTGTTTTAACCTGTAATGAAACAACAACAGTCAAATGCGGTTCTACAGCAGGAGAAGAATGTGAAAACGGTTGTATAAAGCAGCCAGATCAACTCCCATTTACAAAACTAGTTAAACAAGGTTCAAGTTGGACTATACGACTAGACAAAGAAATAATACCAGAAGACGATTCAACTAGATATAAATTTAATTCATGGAGTGATGATGATGTAAATCTTGAAAAAGTTTTAGAAATTGAAGGATCAATGACATTCACGGCAGAATTTGACAGGGAATTTTTATTGAACATAAGAACTTCCCCAGTTGGAGAATTTTTAGGTTTAATTGACGCCAAAGGAGCAGGATGGCATAAAGAAAATTCAATAATAACTCTCAGTACAATAGAAATACTTGACATATCAGAGGGAGAAAGATATAGATTCGATAAATGGACAGGAGCAATAACAGCAAATCAATTTAATTTGGATTTAATGATAGATGGTCCAAAAACAATTTATGCAGAATACATTAAACAATACAAATTAACAAAAATAGTAGAACCTCCATTTTTAATTAATTTAGTAACGACTTTTGATGAAGAATGGGTAGACGATGGATATGAATTACAGCTAGAAGCAACGAAAAAAGTAGATGAATATGGGTTCATGCAATGGGTTATAGAGTCGGCAGATGGATCAGAACTGAGAACAGCAAACCCAACAAATCTAATCGTGACCAAACCCCTAACCATAAAAATTCAATATGATTTACTCCCAATGGTCATGATAGAATCAATAAGAATGTCAAATACTGGATTTGAAGGTGAAAGTTCTCAAATTTGGGTGACTCTTTCAAATACAGAGCTTCGAGGAGGATATGTAGTAATTAAAACTTCTACGAACATTAATGGATTGATCATCTGGCCAACTGAAAAAGAGATATACTTGGAACCAAATTCTGAAACAAGTTATGCATTTTCAGTAAATTATACTAGAACAGGAGAAGGTTCAATAAACATAATTCTTGAAAAAACTGGAAGCAATAACAAAGAAGCTAATAAAGAACTAAAAATTTTCTCGATGAATGATAAAAGACAAATAGCCAACATAGGAAAGGTATTAGGTGCAAAATACCTGCCAACAATGAATGAACTAATGATACCGGATGAGAAAGTTAAAATTTGTGCGTCTGAAATTTTAGAACAATCAAGAGTAAATGAAAATGCACTAGAAATAGATAAAGTAAAAGTAATTTTGCAATTTGTAGGAGACAAAATTGAGAATGCACAAGATGTCAATATGAGAAAAGCATCCGACATTGTTGAAGAGTTTGGAATAAGTGGTTGTATAAATAATGGAAATAAAATTGAAGGAGATTCCAGAACGTCGCAGATATTATTCGGAAGTTTATTAAGATCTTTAGAAATAGAAGTCAGACCAGTAATAGGTACAATGAGCTCATCTGCAGACAATAAAGTTCCTAGTGCATTAATGAAAACATGGGTCGAGGCAAACATAGATGATCAATGGTTAGTCATTGAACCTTCTACGATGATAATATCAAGTGATATAGAAATGCCAATAAACATAAAAGAAAAGTTGAATTTTCGTTTAGCGTATGCTGCAATTCCAGAACATGGTGGAGTTTTATCAGCGTTGATTTACGATTGTATAACTATTTGTAATGTTGATATAACCAATGAATATAGATTTTCAGATTCTTTGATTAGTATTGGATCAATAATACTGGTAGATGGAATAGTAAACATAGAGGTACAAGATTCAAACAAGAATTTCATTGCAAACGGTTCAAAAAGCAATTATCAATGGTCAAATAATGACAGAATGGTAAAAACACAAAATCCAGTAAGTATGATTTTGCTTTCAGAAGGAGTAGATTTAGAATATATATCAATTATAATCAATGGAGAATTAGGAACTAATTTTGAACTATATGGAATGAAAATAATTGATTTTGAACCACAAACACGGACATTAAAATCATCACTTATTTCAAAATCATCGTTAGAATTCAGAATAACAACGAAAGAAAGTGATTTCATGATAACAGAATTTTCTGAATTAAAATTCGATGACACAAAAATTGAGATACTTTCTACGTCGTCGTTAATTAGTCATATAGAACAAAAAAGAATCGATGCAATACAATTAACAATAGCAAAAAATGAGAATTATAATTTAATGTCAATTATAAGAATTCCCAACTCATTATTTTCTGAAATGGAATCAGATTCGTCAAGAATAATAGTAACAATGAACGACAAGACAATACCAGTAGAAATTATTGATGAAGGATTAATAATAACAATAATAATTAATAGTCTAGAAGATAATTTACCAGAAAATAAAATAACAATATATCTAAAATCCTATAAAGTAACAGTAGAATTAAGAGATCCATTCAATCGAATTATCAATAATGCAGATATTACAATGATTGGTGAAGTGCAAAACAAGACACTAACGAGTGAAGAATCAGTTTTTGATAAGCTTACACCAGGCAATTACAAGTTTTTTATTGAATATAGAGGAGAACAAGAAGAAATTACAAAAAGAATTACCAATGGCGATGTGGAACTCCAAGTAAACATGTATAGATCAGATTCTATGATTACTTTTATCACCGCAGGAATATTTACAATAATTATTATTCTTTCATTTATTATAAATAAAGCAATGGAAAGAATACTTCCCAATTACAACAATAACAAGATGGATTTATCTTAACAAAAAATCAATTTGGTTTTAACAATTTAGCAAGATTTTTATCATAACTGGTAATTGTATTTTCGAATTTTTTAAGATCGTCCTCATTAATTTGAAATTCATCCCATAAATCACGTTCTCGAATATATTCTTTAAAACGTTCATAACCCGGTTGTACAGACTGGATAATATTCTGTAATTTTGCACCGCCAAGAAGCAATAAAACATCCAATCGATCTGAAGTATCTTTAACAGGTAAGACATAAACAAGAGATTCTTTTAATGAAGGAAACCTCTTGCGGTTCCACAAATTACAATCAGCTTCAATACGTTTTTTGGAAACAACATTAAGTACATTTTCAGGTGCTCGAACTATTATAACATTAAGAATAACAGATTCATATTGGAAAGGTGATAATGGAAAATATGCAGCATCGTCGAGAATATTTTTTAGATTATCGTAGATTTCATAACTTCTTCCATAGACATATACTGGTGCAAATGCAAGAACTTTAAGAGACTTTGCAATTTTACTTAGACTATTAATTGCAGAACTATTATTAGTTAACAGATTTACCATACGCGGAATCAAAAAATCAGAACCTAATTTTTTTCCAGATCTATCTATACCAATCATTTTTTCCAACGCATCACCTTGTAAAACTACCAACATATCTCCAGAAGTTTTTTGATTACGAATAAATCTAGACACACCGCAAAAAGCATTAAAATGTACTTGATCAGTATCACTAGTAGCAGGTAAAGAAGTTAAAACTAATCGAGAAGTTTTAGGGTTTATTTGTTTAATTTTTTTTAGTAATGGAGGAGTCATACCTGAAACCAGAGTTTCACCCATAGAACCGGTGAGTATTGCAGTTTGTTCGTCAATATTATTATTAAGTCCAATTCGACGAATCTTATCTTCAAGTTGATCGAATTGAGAAAAATTATTTTCAAAATTACTCCATATATTAGTTTTTGAATCATAATCATTAGCAACAGAATAGGAATTATGTTCCAGACTATCATCGTTGTCAGGAATAAGTGAATCAACATTGGAGCCTTCGTAATCAATCATAAGATAATTAAAAAGCTGTTCAGAACCAAAGTCATTTTTTAATGATAATAATATTTGTGATCCAAAAGTTCCAAGTCCAAAATTAATTATTTTATTATGTTTTTCACCATTAATACTTTCAAGATTGGATATCAAAGTAGAAAGTTCTTTTCTAAAATTTATAAGAGGCATGTTACAAGAAGCGCATTCATCCAATCCACTTACATTTTTATGACCTACAGGACAAAAAATAAATGAATCATAAGTGTAAAATTTACGATTATTTGTGCCACTCATAATAATATATCAGACAGTAGGATAATAAAAATAATTGGTTAAAAAATACGTAATTGCTATATTTGATTACTAAATAATATAGAATATGATAAAAAACAATTCCAAGGTCATAGGAGAATACAAATCAGTAATATTAAATCTTGAAAAAAAGAAAATAAAGGGCAGGCTATTCATAACAAAAGATGGAATTTCATTTGAAAGAAAAATAGGAATATTATCTAAAAAATTTGAACCGGAATTTTTTATAAAAATAGAATCAATAAGTATAATTAAAAAAGAAGGATATTTTGATATATTAATAACTCAAAAGGAGGATAATCAAGTCGTAACATTAACAATCGATACACCTGTTGAAACAAACGAAATAATAGAAAATATCAATACACTTGTAAATGAAAACAAAAAACGTTACGTAGACAAAAAGCAAAGTGAAATTGATGAAAGAATGAACCAAATAAACTATTCAACTTATATTTATGACACAATTTTTAAGACATGGACATTTGTTTCGCTATTATTCAACCTAATCAATGAGACAATGAAGTATAATTGGGACAGAGTAGATGAAATGATGAATGAATTTGATGAATTATCTTCGACATTAAACAATAATAAAATAAATTTACAGGATGACACAAAAAAAATTAAAACGGCAATAAAAAGTAGAGATTCTATTACAATAATTAATTCGATCAAATCAACAATGGATTCATTAGGTGAAGTTCTATATGGGCAAATTCCTTACAAGGAATGGAAAGAATTTACACCTACAGTAAAACCAGTTTGGCAAAATTTACAATTCTTTTATCTATTCACAGTAGCTATATTTCAAGCAGATTATTTTGATAAGCTAGGAAAGAAAGAAGAAAGAGATAGAGTGCAAGCCAATGTACTAAAATACATTCCAATAATAAACAATCATTTCTCCGATAATTTGTTTGACAATTCTAAATATTCAACAAAAACATTTAGAGAAACAGAAAATACAATTAAGCAATTAATATCCGAAACTGAGGAAAAAATAGAAAAACTATTAAAAGATTCATTAAAGCAAGTTAGTTTGCTAGTTTAGTTTTTAGTAATTTTTGTCAATGTATCAGTTTTTGCATTGAAAGTAATTTTAGATTTACCAAATGCAAAAAGTTGCAGATATTGTATAGCATACTTTGATTTCACAGGAAGTTGTTTGGGAAGAACTTTTCCTTCAATACTAATTAAAGAAGAAATAAGAGGCTCCATATTAACGTAATTTAGAATAAATTCATTCATAATAAGATATTTCTTCAGTGTATTTGCTTCATTTTCAATAATTTTAATCCCGTATTCAATATTTGACAACCGATCAGAGAGATCAGTTTTAGATTGGTCGTCTAAACGGCGTAATGAGGATTCAATTTCAGAAATTAATTGAGTATCTTTGCCCCAATGAAAATCCATTGGTACTCGTGAATCATTTCGTTTTTCAAATTCTCGCAATAATCTCAGTAATTCACTAATAACTGTATGAGTACCGGATTCTAGAAATTCCAACCTATACATAACATCAGGTAAGTAAAGAATACCTTGAAAACCTCGAAGTTCGTCAAAGTGAAGATTAATCTCTTTCGCAATAGAACCGGTTTGCTCGTCATAAGGATTTTGTCCAAGAGATTCGTTCAATGGAAGAACATGAGACTCATGTATTTTGATTGAACGCTGGATTAAGCGTTTAAGACTACCGATTGTTTTTTCCATCGTGCGATGATATCTTTTATGGAGAGACTGAATTGTTACTATAAGTGACTCTAAAGCTTGTTGTCCTTTTCCTTGGTGAATAAAATTATCACTAATAGATATAGAGGTTGGTTCAAGAGTAGTGTCAAATTCTTTTTGTACAACTCCAACTAAGCTTTCTGTAACTTTGATAGTGTTCTGAGAAATCTCGATGAGAAAATCATTTAGATCTCTTTGATTAGCAAGAACATCAGTGAAACTTGTTTCAGTGTTATAAGATAAATGCGCAGAATCAATTGAAGGAAGATTATTAATACCTAAACCATCTAATATTTTAAGCATTTTTTGGCATTGATCTAATTGATCATTATGATAATTCAGTACTTTAAAACTAATTGAATCTGCACGAGAAGATTGTCCATCAGACAGATGAAAGAGTTTTTTAGATTTCTCCTTAAGTCCTTTATAAGAAAGCGTATCAAGAACATCCAAAGTAATACTAAGTTCTTCTTTGTATTCATTCATCTGAGCAAATTCTGCATTTATATCAATACCAGGACATACAGATAGTATTTCATTGAGTTGATTGTTAGATTCATCTACAATGTCCAGAGATTTAATGCAGTTAGCTTTTACAGATTCAGTAAGTTCAGCACCTTCATAGCGATTGGATAAATTAATCGAACTTAATGAAAGAACAAGACCAAGGGCCCCTGCAATGGAAAGGGATTTGATAGAATTAAGTGAATCAAAACTAGTATAGTAGTCAAATGGTATTTGCATAGTTTGTAGAGGAATAATGAAAAACGCAGTGCCCAAGATAAGTGATATAATTGAAGAATAACGAGGAAGTATACTTAATTCAACTTCACGTGCTTCCATCCAAGGCCATATTCTCTCAAGAACTCCCATAATAGAAAATGAAAGAACAAGTAAAATTGGAATAAATAATAATACGAGTTTATCGATAAGTATATACAAAAATGGATTAAATAAATTATTTTGTATAGTTAAAAGACCAGAAAAAGAATCAACAATAACAGGTATATCAAAAGACACCAATCGAGATTTTTGGTCATAAATAATTTGCGTAAATAAAGGCAATGAACTGTCAATCATTTTATTATAAATTGTTTGTTGAGTCATTGTACTAACATCTAGCAGAAGATGTTTAGAAAATGCAAGAGCATTAAAAGGAATAAAAATAAATAAGAAACCAAATAATAATCCAGTATTTCTAAAGAATTCAGAATCTTTTCGAACAATTCCATATAACAACATTAGAGGTATAGAAACAAAATAATATGGAGTTAAAAATAGTAGACCTGAAATAATACCAAAGACAAGAGCAAGTATATGACTTGAATCTTGTGTAGATTTTGCTAATACAACTCCAATAATAAATAAATTAATCAAAAGCCACCAAAAAGGAACCGATGTTTGATATAAATAAGCAGGAATGAATAGGAACAAAGAAAATAAGAAACCTGTTAAGACTGAACGAAAACCAATAACGGCAGAAACAATAGAGAATAGGAAAACAATAGGAACAGGATATAATGGTACAAGATAAAGAAGAGATACACTAAGTAAGAATATAGTACTAGCAAGAAAAATTTTTTTTAAATTCTTTCTATATTCTATTTCACGTTCAACAGCATCATCTATATCGGTTGACGGTCGAAATCCAACTTTATCAATTACAGAAGAATTGATTAATTTAGACAATGTCTATCACTTTAGTCAAAGAAAATTAGTTTCTATCCTCGACTTTTTCTGTTTTAGATAATTGATGACCAGGAGAGACATGAACGCCTTGTTCTAACAAATAAGAATGTGAAAGTAATTTTTCGCCTTGAGTTGTTGAATTATAAAGAATATCCATTTCTTTGAATGTCTCTAGATTAGTAGTAGATGCTTTGGCAGCAATAATAAGAAATCTCATCGTCCAAGGATCAGATGAATCAACTTCCCGAATGTAAATACTTTTTGAAGCATCTTGAGAAACATATCCAGATAACATTGTTTTAGCCTCGGAATCAAGATCGGAATCCCATAGACCACGTGGACTAACCACAGTGAACCATAAATAATCTGTTCTATAATCTGCATTTAATCCCATTGTAGCAGGAATTCTAAATATACCCAGAGCACCTGAAAGATATTCTTTAAGATGTTTCCTATCAATAATTTCATTTAACATATTTTCTTGAGTAAGAGAAGCTTCATCTTCAAGAAGTATTTTTTGCATGATCTTAAGTTGTTCATTTTCAGTTAGCTCAGCAACACGATCATAATAGCCTTTGTCTTTCATTGTTGTATTTAATTTTTCATAGTAAGAATTTTCTAATGAAGTTGCTTCAGTGAGTAGTTTTCTATATGTAGATGCAACTTCAAATTTTCTTTCTATATTTTGAAAAGCGCTTAATTTANCTTCTACAATTTTTCGCTCTTCAGTAATAGAATGTAATTGTGATTCAAGTATTTTTACTTCATGACCCAAATCTCCTGCTTTATTTTGCATAGATTTTTTCTTTGGTCCAAGAAAACCAAATCTAATACTTCTAGCTTTCCCACCAACTCGATTTTTTTCTTGTTCGCGACCGCGTTTTTTAATGNTAAGTAATTCTTCTTCAGATTTTAATTCGTCTAATCGTTCACTGGTTAATCTTTTNATGACTTGACAATCACTTAATCTTGCATCCAATGTTTTTACTTCTGTATTAATAGAAGACAATAAAGAAGAAAGAAGAGCAAAATTAATTACAAGTTCTGGATTAAGTATTCTCTGTACGGCTTCTTTCATTCTTGTATGTAATTGAGTTGTTTCACTCTTTTCAAGAGTTTTAAGAAGATTATTAGCTAAATTGGAAATTTTAAGATATAATTGCAGACCTGTAAGATAACGATTAATTAAATCAACTAGATTAATAGTGTCGGTAATAATTTGATTTTGTCTTGGTGTAAGAGACTGAGCACTAGGTAAAGTACTACGTAAATCTTCTGTCAATTGATTAACCTTGGACTGAAGTTTTTGGTAGTTCTGTGAAAGATTGGTACTAAGGGAGATTAATTCTTCAGAAAGAGATCTTATACGAGCCTCTACAGTTCCATCGGCTGCGTCAAGACCAATTGATAAGACAGATCTTGATAGATCGTCAATCAAAACACGAGTAGAATCTTCAACTCCTCTTATATGCATGATTAAATCTGCTTCCATNGAAGTTCCTTCTTCAAGAAAACTTTGAACATTTTCTTCAAATCGAGATTCTTCATATGTATTCTTTTCAATACTNAGACGTTTGTATATAGATTTTAATTCGTCAAAAGAGGNAGTCATAATTGTTTCCAAGCCAGAATATTGGTCATGTCCACTGTAAATATCNAATTTTTCTCTTCTTAATTCTCTTAATTTATCGAGTTTNTCAAGATAAATTTTTGTTAGATCAATAAATTCAGCAACAGGATATGAAACTTTTAATGTTGATATTACATTAACCCACTTTCCGCCTAAATCAACATTCGATCCAATATTACTAAATAAATCAGCAAGATCAAAATTCAATGATTTCATCAGAATATCAACAATTGCTTCGTCAACAAGTTTTCTAGCATCTATTACACTACCAGTTCTACTGTATGCAGGNCCTAAAGACATCATAAGGAAAGCAGTAAATGGATTTTGATAACTTTCTCCATAAGTACTCACAATTTCATGATTTAATGTACGATCAATAGCATATTCATGTTCAAGTAATGATGCATAACAAGAAGAACCTTTAGCAGGAGGATCATCACCACCACAAGGAAGAATTCCAAGTCCAATAATTGGTATNCCGCTTCCTATTTTTTTACGTAAATGTCTAGCAAAATCTAGTGCAGTTCCACTTCCAGAACCACCNCCAAGCCCATAAACAAGAAAGATAATTGGTTGAATGGTTGACGTGAAGACATGTTCCTTAAACTTGTCCATATAACCATCAACAAGTTTGAGATGATGATAATTTAATCCGTAAATAGCTTTAGATAGTGCGCGTTTTCTTCCTACACCGCCGGCAAGAGGAGGAATTTCCATTGATGAAGATAACCAAGGTTTAAAATCATCAGGTACTGTTGCACCTTCGCGTTTTAAAAATTCCGGATAATTTTGAATAAAATCAAACATAGATTCAGGAGTAGGAAACTTCATTGTTTTACTAACAAGATTAATCTTATCTGATGGGATATTA
Organism: Nitrososphaerota archaeon; assembly: GCA_002693165.1. Next base: position 31,924 of record NZOP01000027.1, on the reverse strand, counting down.
TGTGTTTTCAAATCATCAGTCAAGTTTTTGTATGTCATATCAAGACTTCGTATATCATGATCAGCTACATCGAGTGCAAGAAGAGATACTTTTATTCCTTCATTTTTNAGTAAAGGAACTAAATNTTCACGATTTTGGANAAACNCCTCGATAACATTTNCTCCAGTTCCACCTAGACCTACTATTTGTATTGAACTAGTATAATCAGACAACTATTANCACTACTCTAATTCCTTAAGCTCCTTTTTAATAGTTTCAATTTCATTAGACAGATTTTGATCGAGTCTTGAAGCTTTTATTAATAATAAATCNAGTTTGTCTGCTTTTTCATTAACACTACNAAGAATGTAAGAACNAGTAGATCTAGATCGAATAAATAGAATNCCAAAAAGAATAGACGTGATTACAAAAACNATAGCGGCGACCAGATACAGAGTTGCTGCAACAGGTGGATCAGGATAATCCGAATCAGGTATAGTATCAAGTAATTTTATTGCATCATCATAAAATCCAAAAGTAGTTAGATATTCAGCTTCAGAAATTATTTCAGAAGCTAATAATTTATATTTTTCTTCCATAGAAGTTGAATCAATATTATTTTTCTTTNAAGNAAGTATTTGATCNTATGATATAATTATCTGGTCGGTAATTACGTAACTACGTTGGTCAAGAATGTCCATAGAATCAAGCTGGAGAATTAGAATACGCTCCTCCGCTAATGCATGAACAGTTTTTTGAACTTCTGTTAACTCACGCTCGGTAATTGATTCAGATATTTTACCTTCAAGAGTAAATTCTGCCACACCTTCAACNGCTTGAAATGTAATTGATTGTGAACCAGGCGTCCAAGTTGAAGTATCTATTCCCTGATAGTTATTTTCTAAAGTCCAAAATTCATTACCAGATTTTTCCATATTAGTAGATAATAATATTTTATCAGTTAATGTTGCACCAACTTCGATAGTAAATTTTACAGTATAACTGCCTCCTGCCACAAGAGATTCACCTGTAACATCATTACCATTAGGATCTAAAACTTGAAATGAACTAATNACAGCAGGTGCTTGAGAAAAAGAGTGTGGAACTAATGTTACAAATAAAAGTAAAGATAATATCAACCAAAATGAATAATNAATTTTCACTAAATGCATGTCTAATATATTTTTTATTCAAATATATATTTTAACTAAAATCACTGCAAAAATGAACCAGTGAACCAATTAATCATTGGAAAATGCAAGAATTATTGCGTCTTTAGCATTATCTGCAACATGAAAAGTGGAGCCTAAANACNAGTTTTGATTTGAATATAACCAATCCACTACACCTCCAGTNTTGCGAATTAATATCACAGGTTTGTTAAGATTCATAGCCAAAGACAGTTCAGATAAGGTACCCCATCCACCTGCAATGCCAATCACAACATCTGCAAGACTTACAACAAAAAAATTCCTAAGTTTTCCAAGAGAAGTAGGAATATGAATATCAATATATTTATTTGATTCAGATTCAGTATCGCCAGGAAGAATACCAACAGTTACACCATTAAACATTTTTGCTCCTCGAGAAGCAGCTTCCATAACACCACCCATACCTCCACACAACAACACTCCATTGTGTTTAGCAATTTCAGAACCAATATTCTCAGCAATGCCAAGAGTATCTAAAGAACTTGATGAATTACTTCCACAAACAGCAATTTTTTTAAAATTACTATTCAGTGTCAATGTACTCACCCCTGTAGTAAAGCAAAGGATTCAAATTTTTATAATTTAAAGTTATTACTTTCCCAATAAAAATATTATGATCGCCAATAGAAAATATTTTTTCAACTCGACAATCAATATAAGCTAATGAATTTACAATAATTGGAGAACCGGATATTTTTTTTATTGTTTTCACACCNCGAAATCGATTTTTATTCTGTGGGTCGGAAAAAATCTTACTAAGGTGTTCTTGATTANGTTGAAGAATATTTACAGCAAATATTTTACTTTTTTTAAGAATTTTAGATGATTCTGTTTTCTTATCAATACATATCAATACTAATGGAGGTTTTAATGATAAGGAAGAAAATGCATTAACAGTCAATCCATGATTTCTGCCATCAAGGGAAGTAGTTACAACAGTAACACCGGTTGCAAAAGAACCAAGAACTTTTTTAAATTTTTTAATATCAATTGTCATTAAGGATTATTCGAAAAAACTGCATATATATTATATATATAAGAAGCTTTTTTGATGATTATTGAGATTANTAAAATACATGATAAACTGCGTAAAATGTAAAATGAGCAANGATCCAATAGAATCANCCATATTTAAAGGAGAATTCTNCAAAGANATGGAAAAATCAGTATGTAACGAGTGTTTTTTAGAATGGGAAAATGATATGCAAATGAAAGTAATGAATGAGTTNAAANTAGATTTATCCAACAAAGAACATAGAGATTTNATGTTTAAGAAAATGAAGGAATTTTTAAATCTAGAACAAGAAGAATTATAAAATTTTTGAACGTAAAACATTCAAGGCAGATCCTTTCTTAAACCATTCAATTTGTGACTTATTATAAGAATGCAGAAATGTAATTTCTTCATCAGAATGATTCTCATGTTTAATAATTGCAGACAAACTTTGNTTTTCAGAAAAATTTGATAGACCAAGAATAGTAATTTTATCAGATTCAAGTAATTTATTATAATCATCTGGATTAGAGAAAGTTAAAGCTAAAACACCTTGTTTTTTTAGATTAGTTTCATGAATTCGTGCAAAGCTTTTTGCAATAACCGCAACACAGCCTAAATATCTAGGTGACATAGCAGCATGTTCTCTGCTACTGCCTTCCCCATAATTATCATCNCCAATTATCAACCAAGGAATATTTTGTTTTTTATATGATCGAGCAATTGAAGAAAAACTATCAACAGTATTAGTAAGATAATTATTTCCTTTGCCTATGTCTTTGTTAAAAGAATTAGTTGCACCATTTAACAAGTTATCACTAATCTTATCTATATGTCCACGATATCTCAGCCACTTACCTGCAGGCGATATATGATCAGTAGTACATTTACCAGAAACTTTGGCAAGAATAACAATATTGGAATAATTACTTTCATCCCACTGATGAAATGGTTGCAAAGCTTGTAATCTTACACTATTAGAATCAATAATGACTTTGATATTAGAATCAGAAGATGGTGGAACAAAAAGATCGTCAGAAGAAATAAAACCACGTGNTGGAACATCAGNAACTTTTTTTGGAGGTTTTAATTTGAATTTATCGCCATTAGAATCAATTAAAAAATCTTCAAGAGGATTAAAGGATAGACTACCACTTAATGATAATGCAACGACAATTTCAGGACTTGCGATAAAATTCATAGTTTCGCGACTGCCATCATTCCTACCAGGAAAATTTCGATTGTAAGAAGTCAGAATTGTATTATTGAGGTTTGTAAGTTCAGGTCTATTCCATTGACCAATACAAGGCCCGCAAGCATTAGCAAAAACAGTAGCGCCAATAGACTCAAGATTCTCCAGTTGTCCATCTCTCTCAATAGTAGCACGAATTTGTTCAGAACCGGGAGTTATCATAAGAGGAATATTAGCAACAATTCCTTTCGATTTAGCTTGTAATGCAATATCTGAAACACGAGACATATCTTCATATGAAGAATTCGTACAGCTTCCTATTAGAGCAACAGAAATATCATCAATGTAATCGTGATTCTTTACATCTTCAGCTAATTTAGANATTGGACGTGCAAGATCAGGAGTATGTGGACCAACAACAAAGGGTTGTAATAAAGAAAGATTAATTTTAATNACTTGATCGAAATATTTTTCAGGATTTTTTTCTACATCGTCATCTGCTCTTAGAAGATGAGAATATTTTTCAGCTTCATTAGCAACAAGACTACGATTTGTGAGTCTTAGATATGTTGACATATAAGTATCAAATGGGAATATAGACGCAGTAGCACCTAACTCTGCACCCATATTAGTAATTGTTGCCTTTCCGGTACAACTAATTGAATTCGCACCTGGACCAAAGTATTCAATAATAGAATTAGTTCCGCCAGAAACTGTTAAAATTGAAGCTAAATAAAGAATTACATCTTTAGGAGAACACCATCCATTAAGTTCTCCCGTAAGATAGACGCCAATTTTTTTTGGTAATAGAATTTCCCAATCAAGGCCAGCCATAACTTCCGAAGCATCTATACCACCAACACCAATAGCTAACATACCCAAACCACCTGCATTGGGAGTGTGAGAATCAGTACCAATCATCAGACCGCCCGGGAAAGCATAATTTTCGAGAAGAACTTGATGAATTATTCCTGCACCAGGTTTCCAAAAACCAATTCCAAATTTACANCAAGCAGATTCTAGAAACTTATAAACTTCATTATTTTCAAATAAAGATTTCTTAATATCTTCAGTAGCAGAAACTTGAGCCTGAATAAGATGATCACAATGAACTGTTGTTGAAATAGAAACTTCTTCTAGACCAGATTGCATGAATTGTAATAAAACCATTTGACCAGTAACATCTTGCAATGCAACATGATCAGGCTTTAACAAGATATAATCTCGACCAGGNACAACAGATGAAAATGAGTTATTAGATAAATGTCCAATTATAAGTTTTTCAGAAAGTGTTAAAAATCTGTCATTAGTAGAACGAAAATTAGTAATATTTTCTTCCATTTTCGCATATAAACTAGAGATCAGAGCAACATCTGTGTAAACGGTCATAATTCTAACTAATGAGGGGTAGAATTTTCTATTTAAAAATAATTATCCTTTTACGGGTACTCGTAAAAGTTAAATGACTATAATCTGATATCAACCTATATGTCAATTAATGANTTCTTTGGATTTATGGATACAATATTAGCAGTACTTTTCATATTGGCAATAATTATGATTTTTGTCTATGAATATCAGGCAAATAAGATAAAGAAATAAACCAACATGCATAATCAAGACTTCGAAAAAAGTGTTATAAAAAAATACACAAACATGGGGTTCAATAATTTAACAGAAATTCAAAAAAAAATCATATACAAAAATAGCTAAAGGAGAAAATGTTTTACTAATTGCTCCTACTGGATCAGGTAAAACAGAAGCGGCAATAATTCCAACAATATTAGACATAACAAAAAATTCACAAAAAAAGAAGATACAAGTTTTATACATCACGCCATTAAAATCATTAAATCGTGACATATTTAGAAGAATTATCAGATATGCAGAATCAGAANATCTGCGAGTTGAAATAAGACATGGAGATACATCTAGAACGCAAAGGAGAAAAATGATTGAAGAACCACCAGAAATTTTGATAACAACACCTGAAACATTGGGAATATTATTAACAAATAAATCGTCAAGAGAAATACTAACTGAAATAAAATATGTAATAATTGATGAATTTCATGAACTAATTGGTAATGAAAGAGGTACACACATGTCATTGTCGTTAGAAAGATTACAAAAATTAACTAAATTCAAAATTGTNAGAATTGGATTATCAGCGACATTGGGTGACGTAAGTACAGGAATGCGTTTATTATCAGGAGAGAGTAAAAAATCAACTGCAATATTTGATCATACAAAAAAAGAATATGATATAAAAACANAATATATCAATGGAACTTTGTTTGATGTTGCAAAAATTATTCTAAAAGAAGTTAGTTCAAGCAGTAAATCAACTTTATTATTTACAAANACAAGNGTTGAAGCTGAAGCAATAGGATCAATATTAAAAGCAGAAAACCCTGATTTTCCAGTTGAGATTCATCATGGTTCATTAGCAAGAGAGGCAAGAGAAGATGCAGAAATCAAACTAAGAGGTGATCAACCAGTATTAGTTGTATGTACGTCTTCGCTTGAACTTGGAATAGACATCGGNAATATAGAAAGAGTAATGCAATTTGGTTCACCTCGTCAAGCAATTAAACTAATGCAACGANTTGGTAGAAGTAAACATAAAACAGGACAAACATCNATAGGATTAATTTTAACAAATCGAATTGATGATGAATTAGAATCATTAGCATTAATTGACAGGGTAGAAAGAAAGGANCTAGAACACATAAATATCCACGAAAATTCCCTTGACGTTCTCGCACATCAAATTACAGGAATGGTAATGGCAAACGTGAATGTTAGTCTAAAAGATGTATTAAATATCGTGAATAGATCATATCCCTTTAGAAATACNTCGGAAGAAGAAATAATTGAATCAATAAATTTGTTAACCGGTCAAAACATACTAAGATTTGATGGGACAAATATAAAAAGAGGNTATAAAATTTTTGAATATTATTATCAGAATTTATCAACAATACCNGATTCAGTTCAATTTGATGTAATGGACGTTTCAAAAAAAAAGAGAGTAGGAAAATTAGATCAATTATTTGTCGGAGAACATGCCGAACCAGGAAAACAATTTATATTAAAAGGAAATTCTTGGCGAGTTATTTCAATTGATGATGATAAAAAGACAGTATATGTAGAACCAATGTTTTCGGATATATCAGAAATTCCTCATTGGATTGGAGAACTAATTCCTGTGGAATACAAAACTGCACAAAAAGTAGGTGTGTTAAGAAAAGACATCATAAACGGAAAAGAAAATAGAGTGAGTGTAAATCAAAAAATACTCATTAAGGAAACAAAGAAATTACTCGGAGTAATTCCTCATAATCAAAACATCGTAATAGAACAACCAATTAAAAATGGAACAATAGTAATACATTCATGTTTTGGTACTAGAGTAAATCAAACAATTGCCACATTACTCTCAACTTTAATTTCGTCAAGAAATGGAGCGCTAGTAGATTCAAGATCAGATCCATACAGAATAGCATTATCTTCTAGAGGTGTAATATCAAAAATGGATATTGAAGAATCATTACAGCAAGATATTGACATTAAAGAAATACTAAAAGTAGCAGTAATAGGAACACATCCTTTGAATTGGAAAACATGGCATGTTGCAAAGAGATTTGGAGTAATAAACAAAGATTCCAAATATGATAAACGTGCAGCAAGATTAATTAGAAANAGGTTCAAAGACACACCCCTTGATAAAGAAATAATGAGAGAATTAATTCTAGAAAAATATGATTTAAAAAATTCTCTCGAAATAATTAATAATATAAAAAACAATAAAATAAAAATAGAATATAAAACATATAATGGAGANTATTCACCACTTGCTAAGCCAATACTAGANTATGCTAATACATTTGCAGCATTACCACTAACAATTGAAAACAGTATAATAAAATTAGTAAAAAAAAGATTGAATGAAACAAATAATAAATTAATATGTTTGAGTTGTGGAATTTGGGAAACGGTAACTAAACCAAAAGATTTAAAAAATAACAACATANAATGTCCCAGATGTAGATCNAGAATAATAACAAGAACTTACGTCACAGATACCAATATCATCAAAATAATAAATAAAAAGAAAAAAAGAAAAAAATTAACACAAGAAGAAGATAAATATTTCAAAAAACTATGGAAAGTATCATCTTTGATACAAAATTTTGGAATAGAAGCAATAATTACACTATCAGCATATGGAATAGGTCCAGACACAGCGGCACGAGTATTAAGGAATAGAATAGACGACGAGGATTTATTTAGAAGAATATATTTAGCAGAAAAAGTTTATGTAACAACGAGAGGTTTTTGGAAAGAATGACAGGAAAAAGAAAAACATTTTGCATTTCACATGGAAAGGATGTAGACGGAATAGCATCTGCATCATTAGTAAAAATGGCAACTAATGCAAAAATCTATCTGGTAAATTATGACAAAATTTTAACAACATTAGAAAAAATTGATGATGATTCAGAAGTATATGTATGCGATTTAGGTATGAATGATGGAATTGCAGAAGAATTTATCAATGAATGTAGAAGAATCACAAAACATGGGAAATTTACATACATAGATCATCATATTCTAAAGCCAAATATTAAAAGAAAACTACTTGAATCGCAGATTACTCTGGTACATTCAAAAAATGAGTGTGCAGGAGTTCTAACATATGAATATTTAAAGAAAAGAGTACCAAAGAGTTCATCAATACTTGCATGTTATGCGGCAATAACTGATTATCTAGATAACAAACCCATTGCAAAGAGTTTGATTAGTAATTACGACAGACAATTACTTTTACTCGAGTCAACTATGTTAGCGTACGCACTTGCATATGATGGCGCTAAACCGCAATTTGGTAATAAAATTGTTAGTGCATTTCAAGATTTAAAATTTCCACATGAAATAAATAATGTCCCAGAATTAGCAAATAAACAAGCTGATAGAATGAAACAGATGATGAAAAAGATAACCAAAGAAGCAAGATCATATAAGAATTTTGGATGTATGGAATCAGACAGTCCTACAATAGGATTGGTAGCAAACATGATAATTGGGGAATTAAATACTCCAGTAGCATTTGTATATAGACATAATATAAATGGACATTATGAAATGTCGTTTAGAGCAAGATATGATTCGAAAGCAAAATTAGGAAAGATAGTATCAGAAATAACATCATCAATAGGAGGAAGCGGCGGAGGACATAACAAAGCTTGTGGTGCAAGAATTCCAGATGACAAACTAAATAAGTTCATCAAATTGTTTTCAAAACAATTAAATGAATAATCATGGAATAGGTTGTATAAATCCAGATTCCATTTGATTTTTAGTTATATCCCGAGATCGTTTAATGACTCGTAAAGCATTTTCGTAAACTTCAGATTTATCTAGTTTTAATTGTGCCACACCTTCATCGATTGCTTTCATTGCAACTGCTGCAGCTTCACGTGCAAAAACCTCAAGTTCGTCCATAGTAGGAACGATTTGTGTGTCCGATAATCCTTTTTCTTCAGCATAAGAAGCAATTTCATAAGCAGCTGCTAAACACATACCATCAGTAAGTTTCAGAGCACGAACGTCAAGTGCTCCACGAAAGAGTCCTGGAAAACCTAGAGAATTATTAACCTGATTAGGAAAATCTGAACGGCCAGTAGCAACAACTGAGGCTCCTGCATTTTTAGCTTCCCAAGGCCATATTTCAGGAACAGGATTAGCACATGCAAAAACAATAGGATTATCAGACATCTCTTTAATCCAAGATTCTTGAATGATTCCCGGGCCAGGTTTAGAGAGTGCAATACATGCATCTGCATCTTGTAAAGATTCTTTTATACCTCCTGTGATTTGATTCTTGTTTGTTGTCTGAGCAATATTCCATTTAATATCATTAGATCGTAATTCATCACGACTCAAGTTAATTATTCCTCTACTATCCACAACAACAACATTACTAAGATCTACACCAGCTTTACCCAACAAACGCACTAATGCTACATTAGCAGCACCACTACCTATTAGACTGAGTCTAAGTTTAGAAAATGATTTATTAACAAACTTTGCGGCATTTATCAAACCAGCAATAACAACAAGAGCAGTTCCTTGTTGATCATCATGCCAAACAGGGATTGGTAATGTTTTCTGAAGTTCAGATAGAATTTCAAAACATTTTGGACTTTCAATATCCTCAAGATTAAGTCCGCCAAATGTAGGTGCAATAACTTGGCAAAATCTAATTATTTCATCTTTATTTTTCGTATCCAACATTATTGGAACGGCGTCAACACCGCCAAGATATTTGAATAAAAGAGCTTTTCCTTCCATAACAGGTAATCCAGCTTCAGGTCCTATATCACCCAAACCCAACACACGTGAACCATCACTTACAATTGCAATAGAATTTCCTTTGTTGGTATGTTCAAAAACTTGTGATTTATTATTACTAATATCCTTACACGGTGCAGCAACACCAGGAGAATACCAAACGGCAAAATCGTCAAAAGATCGAACAGAACATTTCACCATAGTTTCAATTTTACCTTTATAAAATGGATGTAATTTTAATGCGTCTATTCCAGGTTTTTGGGCGTCTTTTTCCAGTTGTTCTTTAGTTTTTTTCGACAAACAATAATAAGGTAATATTTATGTGGTTTTATTTCTTTAGGTTGTTATCACTAAAATTCTTGAAAAAAAGAGCATAACATATAAAGAAATAAAATTACTTTAAATTATTCTTGAAAATCGCAATAATTGGTTTAGGGGTAGCAGGTTCGTATTTACTACATACACTTAGTTCTGAACATGAAGTCATTGGATTTGAGATGCAAAAAGAAGGAGAATTCGATTCTGTTTGTGCTTGGGGAGCAGCAAAAAGTGAAATGGAAAGAATTTGTGCTCGGATTAATATTGATTTCAACGATTATGTATTTTTCAATGGTAATAATATCAACTTAGAATTAAAAGGAAAAATAAGAAAAGTGAGTTGTAAGGGTCTTGTCACTTATGACAAACATCAATTAGAATTAGATTTGACAAAGGGTTTGAATGCCAAATATGGTGAAAGAATTACGCCAAATACTTTCCCGTCAGACGAATATGATTTAGTGATTGATGCTACAAGTTTGCAAAGAGTAATGTTACCAAAAATTAAGGATCAACTACTCGTGCCATGTGTAGAATATATGGTAGAATATGAAAAGTTACCATACGATGATTTTTATGTAAAACCATTTAGTACTGCAAGTGGATATTTTTGGTACTTTCCATTAATGAAGAATACTGCATATGTGGGAGCAGGAGATTATTATCGAAAACATATGGAAGAATTAGATTATTTCAATAACAAACATGGCGGAAAGATAATAAAAAAAATTGGACGGCCAATAAGATTATCAGCTCCAGAAGTATGTCAGCCATTTACTCAAGGTAATGTTGTTGGAGTTGGAGAGGCAATAGGTACTGTATTTCCATTGATTGGAGAAGGAATAATCCCAAGTCTTCAATGTGCAGAAATATTACATAGAAATATCAACAATATTCCAAAATATATAGAAGAAGTAAAAGAACATTTCAAAGTATACTCTGACGTATACAAAGTTATTAAATTAAAAATGAACAATAAATTAGGTCCCTATACATTCATCAAGAATTCAGGCGCTGTGTGGAACACCTATCGTACAATGAAGAAACAGGAAGAGAGATTTGGTCTAGAAGTAAGAGTAAGAGATATGGCCGAAATATTACTAACTCAGTTATAATCTTTATATCAAAGGCATTTCTATTGTAGGTTGTTAAACAATGATACATGATAATAATTATGTAATGGGTGTTAATTTAATTGCCAGAAAGTATAGTAAAATATTTAGCAAAACTAAGTTTCGAAATAGATGGAGCAGTTGACAAAGCCGATATAATTGGAGCAATATTTGGACAAACAGAAGGTTTGTTTGGTCCAGAAATGAATTTAAATGAGCTTCAAAAAAATTGGAAAGTCGGAAGGATAGAAATCACATCTAACTCAAATAATGGTAAAGTCAGTGGAACTGTTATAATTCCTATGAGTACAGATATATCCACAGTTTCATTAATAGCTGCAGCTGTAGAACAAATTGACAAGGTAGGTCCTTGTGGTTCGCAATTTAAACTATTATCAATTGATGATGTAAGAGCTATCAAAAGAGATGCAATAGTAGAACGCGCGAAAGGAATAATGAGAGATTGGGCTTCAAAATCATCAAGTGAAGGAGAAGACATACTACGAGATGTTACACAATCTACACAAAAAGGCAAAGTAATTGCATTTGGAAAAGATGAATGTCCAGCAGGTCCATTAATTAATTCTTCTAAAGACATAATAATTGTCGAAGGAAGAGCAGATGTACTCAATCTCATGAGAGCAGGAATTGAAAACACAATTGCAGTTGAAGGAACTAGTGTTCCGCCAACAATTGTCGAATTAGCAAAAACAAAAAACCTATCGGCATTTCTTGATGGAGATAGAGGAGGAGATCTAATATTAAGAGAATTAAACAGCGTAGTAAAATTAACAAAAGTTTCTCGTGCACCACGTGGAAAAGAAGTAGAGGATTTAACCCCTGTAGAAATACTTGAAAACTTAGATAAAAAACCAGAAAAAGATTGGAATAAAAAACCAGAAAATGGATTCAAAGGAAGAGGTTTCCCACGCAGGAGAGAATATTCCAATAGATCATATTCAAGAGATAAAGAATCATATTCAAGAGATAAAGAATCATATTCAAGAGATAGACAAGAAAAAGAATATTCAAAAATAGAGGAATTTCCAGATGAATTAGTTACAAAGGCAAAAGAAATAATACCAGATCTAGAAGGTAGTCTAGAAGCTCACATTTATGATTCCAATATAAAAGAAATTTTAAAAATACCTGTAAATGAATTAGTTAAAACTTTAGAAACAACAGATAATTCAGAACATATAGTATTTGATGGAATAATAACACAAAGACTAATAGAAGTAGCAGAATCAAACAAGGTTAAGACATTAATAGCAAACAGAATTGGAAATATNAGTAGTGAAAGTAATTCTCTAAAAATGATAAGCTTCGATAAAATCAGATAATTATGTTAATCAATAGGTTAAAAAAAAAGCCTGGAATAGCATCAGTAACACCTGAAGATAGTGAAGATCTTTGGATATTAAGACGAATAATAAAAAATGGAGATATAATTTCTAGTAATACAAAGAGAGTAATAAAAGATCAAAAAGAATTCTCACGTCCAGATAAAGGGGAAAGAATCAATGTAAGATTAAGCATAGAAGTAAACAATATTTCATTGGATCAATTACTTGAAAGAATACGAATATCAGGAAAAATTATTGAAACAACTGATGATNCAATAAGCAAAGGTTCTCATCATTCATTAAATCTAACAATAGGAAATTCANTAGTAATTTCAAAGAAGATAATCGAGGATTTTCAGATTAAATTATTAAAAAAGAGAACAAAAACTTCAGAGAGNCATATAATAATTGCCATTGACAGAAGACTGGCTGGAATTGGATTAATCACAGGAACGCATCTTAGAATATTTTCCGATATACTTTCAGGGCTAGCAGGAAAAAGGTATAAAACTAAAGCAACATATGGAAGTTTTTTTGATGAATTAATTAAAAACATTATCAGTATATATTCAAAAGATACAAAAATTTTAGTAACAGGTCCTAGTGAAGTAAAAAGAGAATTTGTAAATCATGTAGCGTCAAATAAATCAGAAATTCATAAAAATATCACGATAATTGATGGAATAGACCTATCAGGTCAAGAGGGAATTTATATTGCTCTAAAGCACCCAGGAGTAAAAGAATATATGAAAAATTCAGAATTAGCTGCAGCGTCACTAGCAACAGAAAATGCAATAAATCAAATATCTAGGGATAGTAAGAAAATTGCATATAGCGTAAAAGATGTTAAAAAAGTTGCAGAAATGGGAGCAATAGACAAAGTAATGATATCAAGTAAAATTTTTGAGCAAGTAGAAGAAAATGAAGTGGTTAATTTATTAGATAAAATTGAAAAATTTAATGGAAAAATACATCTTCTAGATAGCTCGACTGAAACAGGGAAACAAATAGATTCAATAGGCGGAATTATAGCATTATTAAGATATTCTATTCACGACATGGATTGAATTAACCAATCAAGATATGGTTTATTTACATTATTTAATTCAAAATCAATAATCTCAGGAACATCATAACTATGACNAGTAGATATCAAATTACGTAATTTAGACACATTAGAATTAGTAGTTTTAAAGATTGTAAGAAATTCATCTGAAGATTCNACAGAATCATTCCAAGAATAAACTGAATGACTTGGNATTATGTTAACACAAGCAGCAAATTTTTCTTTAATTGCTTGATTGGCCATATCTTTCGCATCGTCAAGAGTTGGAAAGGTTGAAATCAAAATTACACATTTCAATAATTAAACTAAGTAAAACTAGTGAATAAAGTTAATCCAAAGTGTTATATAATAAGTTCAAATATTCCTTCTCGNATTAATCGAATTGCAACAGCTCCAATTAACAACCCCATAATCCTTGAAANTGCTTGTGATCCATCTTTACCTAANNATTTTAATAATCCAGATCCAAGACGAATGCTATACCAACAAATTAAAATTGACAAAATAATAACAAAAAATTTTAAAAATAATCCAGGCATAACTAAAACATAACTAATACTCCCAGGACCCGCAAGAATTGGGATTGCTAATGGAAAAACAGCAAGATTAGTTTCAGAATTTTTTTGTAAATAATTAACATTACGTCCAAGAACGTAATCAATAGAAAAAATAAGTAAAATCAATCCACTAATTAATTTAAGATCATTCATAGTGATTCCAAGTAGAATGAGTAAATAACCGCCAAAAAATCCAAAACCAATCAATATACCGGTAGCGATTAGAAAAGCTTTGTTAACAGTTTTTACNCGTTCTTTTTTAGATAACTTACTAGTTAATGAGGAAAAAACAGGAATATTACCAACAGGATCAAGTATAGCAAGTAAAGTAATCATTGNTTGAAGAAATAACATTATATTAATATCGGCAATAGCAGACATATGCAAACATTCNCATACTAATGAATAAGTCTATTTAGAAGATATACTTCTAAATTAATATGGAAAAGATATGTAGCAAATGTTCAGAAACTCCCGTATATTTTAGAAAATATTCAGGGGAAAAATTATGTTCAAAATGTTTTTCAAAGTCAATCATTGACAAAACAAGAAAAACAGTAGCAAAACATAAAATGCTAAAATATGGTGAAAAAATAGCAGTAGGAGTTTCAGGAGGAAANGATAGCTTAGCTTTATTAGATATCTTGGTAAAAATACAAAAAGAGAAAGAATATGAATTAATTGCTATAACAATTGACGAAGGGATTGAAAATTATCGTGAAGAGGCAGTCCAACTAGCAAAAAAAGCTTGTAATAATTTAGGAGTAGAACATGTAAATATATCATTTAAAGAACTATTTGGATTTACATTAGACAATGTTTTAGATAGCAGAGAAAACAAGAAAATAACTTCTTGTTCAATTTGTGGTCCGTTACGAAGACGGGGAATAGAATTAGCTGCAAAAAAGATTGGAGTAAATACTATTGCAACAGGACACAATTTAGATGACATGATACAAACATTTATGATCAATCTTTTAAGTGGCGATGTATACAGGGTCAAACAATCAGAACCTTATTCACAACCAAAACAAGGATTTCAATTTAAAAAAATTAAACCGTTAATGGAAATATATGAAAATGAAGTTGCATTTTATAGCTTTCTCAACGAATTACCATTCCAAACAGCAGATTGTCCACATATGAATGAAAATATTAGAAATGAAATAAGAGATACATTAAATAATTTTGAAAACAACCACCCAGGTATCAAATATAATCTTATGAAATCAATTTCAGATATAACAAAAAATATCAAGTTAAAACATAAAGAATTAATCATCTGTCAGATATGTCAAAATAGTTCATCAAGTAATCCGTGTAATGTATGTAAAACAGAGGATTTAGCAAAAAATCTGATGAAGTTAGAATGACAAATACAATGTTTTTGTACTAGTAGGTAACATTCTGTTAGTAACATTTATAGTGAGAGTTTTATACCAGAATCAAGTAAGTAATGACAATGATTGATAATAATCAAGAAATTGGAGAATTACTTGATCTTTTAGGAAATAATACAAGAAGAAGAATATTAGAAGCCCTAACGAACGAACCAAAATACTTTATACAATTATCAAAAGAANTAGGAATAAGCCAACAAGCAGTACTAAAACATTTACTTCAACTTGAAAAATTTGGATTAATAGAATCATACAGAGCAAAAAGNAATTTAGCAGCCCCAGATAGGAAATATTTTAAATTAAATAAATCAGTGTTTTTGAGTGTAGGAATAACAGGAAATTCAATGGAAATAAGAATGGAGAGTATTCAAAATAGAAAAGAAGATATTTCATACGAAATTAATACAAATAAAAAACAACCAGATAAAGAGATGACGAATATTATAATAAATACAAAGAGTAAGATTGATAATATTTCTATAAAAATAAAAGAATTAGAGGATGAAAAAATTATTTTATTGCAAGAAAAACAGAAAATTTTAGAAAAAGCACATCAAATAATTAGAGAATCATTAGAAGAGGATCTTGCAAGAAGAATTTTTTATTCACATCTGAATTCAGGGGNGATACTAGACATAGAAGAACTCTCNGAAGTATTAAATACAAGAGAAAAAGAAATAAAAGACATAATAAAGAAATTAGAAAATAGATTTTCAGTTGAATTAAGCTAACTTTTCGCTTGGATTTTTCGCTTGGATTGGAACAATAGATATTGAAGTTGGTTGNGGAAGTTTAGANGAAGCAGTCTTCAATGCACGTTTGGCGTCAGCAGTAAATCTTTCATAAGTAGAAATTTCATATAGAACAGTTCCAATTTTAACACGCGCAGCTAATCCCATAGGTTTGCCATACGCACGACGCATACCCTCTTGAAGCCTATCTGCACCAGCAGCAGCAAGCATTTTATTTTCACTAATAACAGTATGAGGATATAGTTTAACAGNTAATTTATAACTTGTTTCTGGAACAATTTTATTCATTTTCTTATTTGCAGCAACTCTAGCTGCTTCAAGTGCATTATCACGTATTTGGCATTTTTCTTTTGAAATTAATCNAATGTTCACTTCATAATCGGAATTAGATGCTCCAGTTTGGAAACGAGCTATTCTAATATCAGGAGTACCAGGCGCATATTTTTTACTCAAAGGCATACCATTTGGAACTCGNTAATTTCNTCCATNCATAATATTATATTANAATATTAAAGGTATAATTAAATGTGTTCTAATAAAGAAAAATACAAAGAAATGTCAAAATACTTTATAACATTAGTGTACGAAAGGCTTTCTCAATCTGAAATAATTATTAATTTAACAAGTAAAGAAATTCCATATAAAATCATAGAAAAAAATAATATTTTTATGATTTTAGAGACAGAAATGGAAACAAAATTCAAGGAAATAGGAGGAATATACAAAATTGGCAAAATTATATGTGAAGATGATTCAATTGATAAACTCGATAAAAAAATTTATGAAAAAGAAATATTATCAAATTTACAAGAAAAACAAAAATGGAATATGAGTTACTATTCTAAACATACGATCAACCCACAATCATATGAACAAATTCATAATATCATAAACAATCAAATAAAAAATAATATAAAAAAAAGTAAAATAATAAAAAACAATATTCAATCAAATAATTTTTATGAATTATCAGTAGATAAAGAAAATCAAGAATACCTAAAAATATTATTAGGTTATNATGGAAAAAAATATTACTTTTCAGAAAGTACAGATAGTATAAAATCATCAGAATTTATAGAAAGAGATTTATCAAGACCGTATCAGGATTCAAAAATAAGTTTATCTCCAAGAACAGCAAGAATATTAGTAAATATATTAGGATTAAAAAAAGGAGATACGATACTAGACCCATTTTGTGGAACAGGAACTTTTCTAATGGAGTCATTAATTAAAGGGTATAAAGTAATGGGAAGCGATATAAGAAAGGAATGCGTGCTTGGCACAAGAAATAACTTAAAATGGTTAATAAAAAAATATAAATTAAAAAATAAAATCAAACGAATCAATCAAGACAATGCTGAAAAATTATTCAATGTAGAATCAAATTCAGTAGATGGAATAATAACAGAACCAATTTTATTACCAAATTATAAAAAACACCCTACTTTCGATAGTGCGAAAGAAGATTTGAAAAAATCAAAAAAAATTTACGAAGAATCATTAAAATCAATAAGAAGAGTTTTAAAAAGAAATGGGAAACTAGCAATAGTTACACCAAGAATTAAAACACAAAATAATGAATTTGTTAGATTCAAATTTAGAGATATGATAAAGAAAACAGGTTTAATATTTAACNATAAATTAGACAGTCAACCATTTATTATGAAATCNTCAGATGAACAGAAAATAATTAGAGAGATATGGTTATTAGAAAAATATTAGAATTTTTTTCTCAAATGTAACTTAATTTTGTGTGCAAAACCAAGTAAAACACTATTTTCTCTAGGAGATGGACGAGATCTTTTAAGAATATTTTGAATACTAGTTCGAATTAAAGTGAGTTTATGTGACGGNAAACCGATGAGTTCAACAACGTCTACATATGCATCAATAGTTCTATTTATTTCAGAATGATCAGCAATGAGTTTGTCAACAAGCTCATAATTTGTCAATTCATAAAGAATGATAGATAATGCATGACTAATATTCAATGTAGGATATTCGGAATTGGTTGGAATATGTACGACAACATCAATATTTTGCAGCTCCTCATTAGTAAGACCGGTTGTATCTCTTCCAAAAATAATACAAATTTTATTACCCATTTTTTGAATACTCGATTGAAGTTTGGAAANAGAAATACTTTGCCTAGGACTAAGTCCTCTTTGACTTGTTATNGCAGTAGTAGCAATNAATGTATCATATTGATAAAGATCTTCGAATTTGATATGCTCAACATTCTCCAATATTTCAACGGCATGAGACGCAAAAGGACGTGCTTTAATCAAATCAGCCTCAGAATCAATTAATAGTAATTTTCCAAAACCAAAGTTTTTCATTATTCTTGCTACATAACCAACATTAATAGAATATTTTGGCTCAATTAGACATATAGCAATTTCTTCAAGAGGAGAATCAGACACGTTACAGACAACACACAAGATATAATAAAAACGATTTAAATATAATTATTTATTCCTAATTACTTTAACTACANATAGTTCCTCATAAAACAATTTCTTTTTCATAACAACATCAACAGAATAAGATTTAGAAAGATTATCGATATAATTGTCTATAGAAGAGAGACTGGATTGGACAAATATTATACAACCACCAGGTTTAACCAAATCAAGAGAGANNNTCAACCATGTATGCGTGAGTTCAAGACCAGTTTTTCCACCATCAGTAGTAATATCAGTATAATCATCATGGGGCAAGTAAGGAGGATTAAAAATAATTATATCAAATGAATTTGAAACAACCATCGATGGTCCGTCTCCCAATATTAGATCTGTATATTTTCTCAAATCAAGTTCGTNTAATCTTGAACTAACATAAGAAAGTGATTTAGAATTAATATCAATTCCAACAACATTATTATTATTAGAAGCCAAGGTTTGAAGTATTAAACCAGAACCAATTCCTATTTCCAAAATAGTGGTATNAGTATACTTGCTAACAACATCAAGTAAAAGTTCAGTATCATCAGAGGGTTTATAGATATCATTCATAACAAATCATAATTGCCTAATATTTTAACAAGAGAAATTATCATAGTGGGATTAAATTCATAAATTCGCTTAGATAAATCAAAGTTATTATTACACTCTAGTAATGCATTCTCATTATTAGTTAAACTATGAAGAATTGAATGCAATTGTTTACGACGAGAAGAAAACAATTTTTTGATCATGTATATCTCAGATTGTTGAAGGGAATTTCTAGGTTTTATAACAATCATAGTTGATTGAATTTTTGGAGGAGGATCAAAACAAGAAGGAGATAGAATTTCTACAAGTTTTATGTCTAGACAATATTGTGAAATAACACTAACCGGACGATAATTTGTGTTATTAGGAGACGACATAATCTTATCAATAAATTCTTTTTGAAGTATAACTACAGCATTTTTAAAATTTTTATTAATCAACCAATAAATAAAACGCCTAGACTCAGAATATGGCAAACTAGATACAAACACATCAAATTTTCCAGTGTACTGAAAACCATCCATATGCAATAAATCAAGATTGTTGTAAGATGAGAGTTTGTTATGTGAAATATTGTATAATGATTTNTCCAATTCAGAAGATGTGACGAATTTAGCTTTTTGGCATAGNTTTTGTGTTATTTCACCCTTACCAGTACCAATTTCATAAACACAATCATCTTCAGTAACAGAAGAATATTCCAAGAGTTTNTTTATCATTAAAGAATCAATAAGAAAATTTTGATCAGAATTATTTTTTATATTCATACGAAATACAANCATATTAGACGCGAACAAATAAAGGCAATCTAACGTTCCCAGTTACTTCTTCCGAAATTCTTTTTGCAATTAATTTACCTGGTTCTTTTAGATTAATTCTGGTTTGAATATCAGAAAATGAGGAGAAAGGTTGTTTTTCTCTTTCTTGGAGTATTTGACGCAAAAACGTTTTACCAATGCCAGGTATAAGCTCTAATGCATGTAAACGTGGAGTTACGGCTTGTGCTTCGTTAAAATAATTAACATAAAAACTTTCATTTGAATCAACAATCATCTCAATAACGTCAGGTANAGAATTCNGTGATTCATTAGTTAATGAAGTATAAGAAAGCTTTCCCAAAACACTGNCCACTTTTGATCGACCTTCTTTCCCAATACTAATTTTCTCAGTAATAGTAAACGATTCTTCGCTAGAACCTAATATTTCCAAAAGTGTTAACCTATCTAATCCTATAGCTTGAATAATTGTACCATCACGACCTTTAATTAATGTAGAACGACTATTAGGTCGATAATCTAATACAAATGCAAATTCTTCATATTTTTTATTAGTTAAGTTAGACATGAGTATCAACTTCGTATGATTTATAAAATGAAATTATAACTTATTGTGAATATTTAATTTAACAGAAAAATAATCAAGAAAAGATAAAGTCAAATTTGTTCAGCGTGAGCTTATAAGCACTCTTTGGCTTTAAACTTTGTTGACGAATATACTAGATAACAGTTAATCACGTGCTTGTTGAATAACAGAAAGTATCTCATCTAATGTTTCAGAAGGAATTAGTTTTTTCCATCCACTGGTAAATACACGTAATTCAGGAATAGTTTTTGGACAAATATTAAGAATTTCATACGCGTCTTCTAGACTAATAGAACCAAGTTCTGCAATTTTCTTAGCAGCTGAATCAACTTTTTTAGGAGTAGAATCAGGAAAACCCTTAACATAATCAAGTGTTCGTTTTTGTATTTGATCTGCTTCTTCAAGATCAAGTTTAGATAGAATGGCTTTAACTTCAGCTAAACTAATTACTGTAACTTTTTTTTGTTTCATAATACTATTCCCCTTTAATTGTTGCTAATCCTGATTTCTGTGGTTTAATATGCTCGTAGCGAGTAATAACTTTTTTAATTTTTCCNCCAACTTGCNCATCAAGCTCTATTGATCGTTTATTAATACTAGTAACTACACCAACATAACCCTGAAATCTACGATGAGGCATTCCTTTAACCTGTGCAGGATTAATATTAATAATCACTCGATCGTCAATTTGATATTCANTCAGTAAATAACTCAAACCAGAAGGTCTCTTATGACTTAAAACTGAACGNGNTTTTCTCCTAAATCCTGAATGTCTCATAATAACNCACGTATCCTATNTTTTGTCTTCATTAATAATTTTTGCTGTTATAGACGCAAGNAAGCCACCAACAACCGGAGCAATCCAATACAAATGGTGACTTTGTAAAGCACCTTCAACTCCATAAAGATATGAAATTATAGCAGGACCGAATGAACGTGCAGGATTCATTGACGCTCCAGTAATAGGACCGCCNGCAAGAATATCAATTGTAATAATCATTCCAATAGCAAAGCCATGCCAACCTGCAGTAGCTTTTTTGTTTACAGCAGTATTAAAAATTACAAGCACTAAGAAGAAAGTTAAGATAATTTCTACAATTAAAACTGTAGCGTCAGATATTCCTGCNCCAGGTAGATTTGAACCTANATTNTTTGATNTAATACTGCTAGGAAGGATAAGTGNATGAGCAATAGCGGCGACAACACCTGCAGCAAGTTGGCTAAAGATGTATGCAATGCCATTTTGTGTATCAATTTGTTTTCTATAGATCATAGGTATGGTTACAGCAGGGTTTAAATGGGCACCAGAAACGTGACCAAATGAATACACCATTACTGCAATAACTAAACCATGAGCAAANGCAATTTGAAGAAGAGCTCCATTAGCATATGCTATTGCAAGACTTCCAAAGAATACTAATGCAAAAGTACCNATGAATTCAGCAAGACATGCACGAGAATTAATANCCATAAATAATCANATCAATTAGAAACTGGATANACTATTTCTCCACCNGCAGGTGAAGGAAAAGCTTGTCTTTTTGTTTCAGAGCCTTTAGTAGCCCAGAAAATTTCTGCAATTTTTCGTACGGATTCGAGAAGTTCTTCAGCAGCCTCTAAACTAACTTGTTGTCTTGTTTTTGATGCAGTTTTCATCGCTTTCCAAAATAGATCGTGNAATTCAGGGTATTTTTCAAGATGTTCGGGTTTAAAATAATCAGCCCAAATAATCCTAAGTTCATTCTTACAACTTTCTGCATGAGTTTCTTTTACTTCTATATATCGACTAAATTTGGCCAGACTCTCAGGATCCGACAGGGAATTTCCAAGATCGTTAATAAGTTGATTCATACGAACAACAGTAAGGGCGTCTAACTGTGCAGTGTGTAGGTCATAAATACCACACGGAATATCACAATGCGCATACGCATATTGTACAGGATANAGAAAATTAACAAATTTATTTTTAATGGATATNATACTCATAATAAGTAAGTCAATATACATACTTTAAAATTTAACTATGGAGAAAAAAGAATCTAAATATGAACGTTTTAAGAATACTAAACATAATATTTTTACCTGTATATTACATCAGTGCAAAGAGATTTTTAGTAATTGGACACTGCATGGAACCAAAATTAAGAGAAGAAGATTCGGTATTTATCAGCAACGTGTATTACAAATTGAATAAAATTAAACGAAATGATATAATTGGAATAGATAATAAGAAAAAAGTAGAAATTAAAAGAATTATAGGCATGCCAAATGATTTTGTGTTATATGATGAAAATTCCATATCAGTAAATGGGAAAGCAATAAAAACAAATATTAAAAAAGACCTTCAAAGCAACGTTAATAATTTTAAAGTCAAATTAAAAGAATCAGAATATTTTGTATTAGGAGACGATTATTGTCCTCAATGTATTGATTCAAGAAAATATGGTCCAATAACAAAAAATCAAATAATAGGAAAAGTATTATAGAAATAGAATTGGAAAGAGAATTATCGCATCCTAAAAAAACAATAAACAAGTATAATATAAAAATACCAGTATTAGGACTAGGTGTATGGGGAGTCCCTAAAAACAAAACAGAAAAAATTGTAACAACTGCAATTAATCAAGGATACAAACACATTGATACAGCACAGATTTATGGCAATGAAAAAGAAGTAGGAAANGCAATAAGGGGAAAAGATGGAATTTTTATTACTACAAAATTATGGGAAAGTAATTTTGGATATGAAAAAACAATAAAAGCTTGCGAAGAAAGTTTGTCAAAGCTAAATAATATTGATTTATTTTTAATGCATTCACCACACGGACCAGAAATAAGAAAAGAAACTTGGGAGGCAATGCAGTACCTATTAAAAAATAAATATGTAAAAGCAATTGGAGTTTCAAATTTCGGAGTACGTCATATTAAAGAGATATTGTCATGGGCAGATATTGGACCTTGTATGAATCAGATAGAATTATCGCCATTTCTTCAAAGAAGAGAATTAGTAAATTTCTGTAGAGAAAATGACATAGTCACAACAGCGTACAGTCCATTAACACATGGAATAAAAATAGATGATAAACGTTTGATAGAAATAGGAAAAGTTTACGAAAAATCAGCAGTGCAGATATTGATTAAATGGAGTTTACAAAAAAACAACATAGTAATTCCAAAATCAACAAATAAAGAAAGAATAAAAGAAAACATAGAGGTATTTGATTTTACAATAGAACAAAAGCATATGGAAGTTTTGGATGCATTAGAAGAGGGATTTGTAACTTGTTGGGATCCAACTATAGATCCTTAATATTATAAATAAAAAATTATCCAGCACATTTAATATTGTTATATTTACAATCAATTTTATGCGGGGGTCGCCCAGCCCGGTCAACGGCGTTAGGTTGAGGGCCTAATCTCTCAGGAGTTCATGGGTTCAAATCCCATCTCCCGCATTATACATAAAAATAACACAAATAACAGAATATTTATTTCAGCAGTTACATAACCATTGCATTGAAAGTAGAAGATACTTTAGGATATTCGACTCGAGCAATCAAAGAAAGATATCTCAGGTCAGGCCTTACAATTTTAATGGTATTATTAGGGGCAATGTTATTGACGGGATTAAATGGACTTGGAGAAGGATTCAACTACAATATTACGAAACAATTTGAAGGATTAGCCCCAGATGTAATAACATTAACCCCATCTCCAGTAGTTGGTGGGCCAGGAGATGATCCAGATGANCCNGATNCNGCNCCNCCGGTNGANNTAAATTTACNNACNNTGAANAGTNTAGAAAGNNTNGACGGNGTNNNNGAAGCAATACCNAGTTTTAGATCAGGTTTACAAATAGAATANNNNGGAAANTCTCAAACTACTTCGTTGATTGGAATTAATCCACAAAAGTTAATCTATGTTTTACCAGGATTGGAATTTGTAGCAGGAGACTTTACAGATCCAAGTGATCCAACGGGGATATTATTAGGTTTTACCGTGGCGTATCCTGGAGGTTTGGAGGGAGAACCATTCGCCGAAGTAGGTAATTTAGTTTGTGCAAAGACAGGCAAACAGGAAATTATAGGCGGAGTAGAACAAGTAGTAATAGATAAGAGATGTTTCGTAGTGCGAGGCATTCTGGATGAAACAGGAACGGTGTTCTATGATCAATCAATATCAGTGCCATTAGCTTCGGCAAATAATTTCTTGGATAAGAAAAATATATATGATACGATTTTCGTAGTTGTGGATCCAGAAGTTGGAAATGATGCAGTAACTGAAGAGATAAGGGAAGTGTATGGAGATGGAATAGGCATAACAACACCGGCGCAGATTCAGGAAACAATTCAAGGATTTGTAGGTAGCTTCAATATCTTCCTGAGTAGTATCGGATTCATATCATTACTTGTAGGAGGAGTTGGAATTGTCACGACATTGTATACATCAGTGACAGAAAGAACAAAGGAATTAGGAACTTTAAAGGCGTTAGGAGCCACAAATGGAAATATAATACTACTTATTTTATTCGAGGCAGTTGTAATTGGAGTAGTAGGAGCATCTGCAGGGCTATTAGCAGGGTACGGACTAGGTTGGGTACTAACTCAATATGGATTTGGTGCTCAATTTGGAGATCTGGTTCCGATATTTTTGGTACCGGCGATGGTTAATGTATGGTTAACTGCAGTAACTTTGAGTATACTTGCAGGAGCATATCCTGCTTGGAGAGCATCGAAGATGACACCGATGGCGGCACTTAGAAGAGATTAACGGGTCAAGGATTTTACTAGATTCTTATAATTTTTTTTAGTTGATTTACGCAGTTTAGGAGATTCAGAATACATCGCTGCAGAACTTATGATAACTAACAATATTACGAGAAGAATTGTTAATGAAGACATTAAGACTTTAAGTGTTTCATCAGAAGAAGAGTCGTTAGATACACTACCAGAAAAAGTTCGTGAGAGACCCAAATGTGAGACTTGAATATTATATTCGCCGCCGGGTACAAGTTTGAAAATTACTTCGCCACTATCGTCTGTTTGTTTTAAGACTTTTAGTCCGTTAGGCATGGTAAGTAAGACTTCTGCATTAGAAACAGAGAATCCAATTTGATCACGAACAGTGAATGACAAGTCGTATAATGAAAGTGGTATAACCCAAGTTTTGCCAGCTTCAGGAATAAAATTACGAGAAGAGATTGAAGAGAAGGATAATCCTTGATAATCGATATTCGTCATAGTATAAATGCCGTCAGATACCCATAGATTGGAATACGATGTAAGTGATGAAACGGTTCCATCAGGATTTATTATTTCTACAGTTGAAGGAAGATCATCCAGTATAGTGTTTTGTGTTGCGTCGGTGAATAACAAAGAAATTAGGAATTCATGAACATAGTTAATATGATAAACATTTGGATCGTCAACGGGATTAATTATTTTATCTTCACTAGTCCATTTTTCACCTGGTTTTCCCAAGATTTGTTGTTCAATATTTAGAGGAGTGACCGAATCAATCCAATTAGACCAGACAGAAGATGAAGTATCAGTATGTGTTTGGCCTTGTGATGTATAGGTGATAGTAGTTGGATGGTCTGAATTTAATCCATGAGTTATAATAGTAGGTTTGATTTGTTCGTTATAATTAATCTCTACATCTAGAGGTGAATCTACAGGTATTGAATTAGAATCAATAATCCATCGATGAAGGGGTTTAGAAGAGATTATCGAGGGTATAAGAATGTCAGAATCATCATCAATCCACAGACTCAATTTATCATTGAGATTATGATTTTCTGAATTACCAAGGAAAGATATAGAAATAGGAATGTTTGTATTGGTATTTTGACTTATAGGTACCAGCCACTGATGATTATAACCTACAAGATGATCAACAGGTTGGTCCACTTTGATTACGACATTATCAGTTGTAATATAACGTTCGCTAGGGCTTTTCTCAATAATACGTGGAAGAACGAGAGAACGACCGCTGTCTACCCAATCACTCCAAGAATCTTGTATTTCGGTTTGAATTACTTTACCTCCACTATTAAATGAGAAATCAATTGGTGAATCTAATCCAATTATACTAATACTGGAATAATATTGACGGAAATATGAAACTTCTAGTGTTTCGTATTGGACAACAGTCCACTGAGTTTCTTCAGCTGAATGAAAACGTTCAGATGAGTCTATAGAGATAGTTTGATCTACTTTGAAGGTACTGCCATCGTCAGCCCACATAAACCATTGGTTATTTGTTTCGTCAGTATATGATTTTCCTAGAAAGTCCCAAGTTACAGTAGCTGGATATGTTTGATCCAAGCCTTCAAGATTAAGATCCATGAAATGAGTGGTGCCAATATAATTCAGAGGAATATTCGATTCAATATTATAAGTTGTTTGAGCAGATGATAAAATATCAAAAGCTAAAATTGATATAGTGTAAATACCAGGAGGGACGTTTTCAAAAGCTACAAGAATTGAATTTGAATACCAGAAGTTTCTACCAGATGCAACAGGTTGAAAGTTTTCTTCTGGATCATAAGTTTCAGAGATATCATTTTCATAAAGAAGCAAACCTAGATCGTCAACGACTTGAGGGTGTGAAAAAAAGATTTCCATTGATTGATTAAATTGAGTAATTTCAAGAGTATACCAATCAGCCTGCCAGGTTTGTATTGGACGCGAAATAGTGACAAGAGGACCCATTTGTCCAAAAGCAGGAGAAACTATCGGGAATACAAATAATATAATTGTAAAAAGCAATGCAAAAGAGATTATATTCTTCATGATTAATTATAGTAAAAATGATTATTACATATAACTAATATCAAAAAAAATGATTTTATTATCACTAAGAGTGACATGCTACATAATGATTTGTCTTGATTTCTGTTAATTTAGGATGTTTTTTACGACATTTATGTGATATATTTTCTACATGTAAATCTACTACATGATTGGATTTTTTATTGTAAAAAGTACATCGAGGATGGAAATCATCCCTAGAGATTACGTTACGCATATTAGATAGGTTCTTAGGATTAAGAGTTGGAATTGCTTCAATTAGTGATTTAGTGTAAGGATGCAATGGATTTTTTACAACATCGTTGGATCTACCTTGTTCAACAATACGACCGAAAAACATCACAGCAATACGATCAGAGAATTGTCTTGCAGTAGCTATATCATGAGTAATATATAGAAAACTAAGATTCTTAGTTTTCTGAAGATTATTTAATAAACCAAGTATTTCCAATCTACTGGAGGCATCAATCATTGAAACGGGTTCGTCAGCTACAATAAACTTAGAATCTAATATCAAGGCTCGAGCGATGCCAATACGTTGTCTTTGACCACCGGATAGCATATGCGGGTACTTTTTAACATAATCTTCTGGAGGAGTCAGGTTAACGTCATGTAAAACTTTAAAAATTTTTTCTGAATGTAGGTTTTTTTCCAATTTATGAATAATTAGTGGCTCTTCAAGTATTTGATAAACAGTCATGAAGGGGTTAATTGATGAATAAGGATCTTGGAATATAGCTTGAGCTTGTTTTCTGAATAAGAAATCATCAGTGCTATTATTAATTATTGAACCTTGAAATTTGACTTTGCCGGTAACAGGTTTAATAAGATTTAATACAACACGTCCAAGAGTTGTTTTACCGCTGCCTGATTCTCCAACTAAAGCAAGTGTTTCACCACGATTAATTTTAAGAGATACTTCAGAAACAGCGGTAAATGGTTCAGATGACAACAATCCTTTTCTGACCATGAAATCAACTTTAATATTTTTTAAGTTAAGAATTTCTTCGTTATTTGATTTAAGTTTTCGACTTTTCAGTTTAGAAGATAATGTAGGAACACTTTGAATTAATTGTTTAGTGAAATTATGCTTTGGATTATTAAGAACATTAGCAAGAGAATCATGTTCTATAAATTGTCCATCTTTCATAACGGCTATATTGTCACATAAATCACTAGTAAGTGCAATATCATGAGTAATAAAAATCATAGAGATGCCCTTAGTCTTGAGAGATTTCAAAAGATTCATAATTTGTGCTTGAACACTAACATCTAGTGCGGAAGTGGGTTCATCTAAGATAATTAAACCGGGATTATGAACCATAGACATGGCAATAATAACACGCTGTTTCATACCGCCACTAAGTTCATGCGGATATTTAGAATATGTGTCGTCAGATAAACCAACAAGATTTAGTAATTCAGAAACAGTTGTTTTAGCAATTGTTTTATTTTCGCCGGAATATACAAGAGGTTCAATTAGTTGGTCACCAATTCTAAGAACTGGATTAAGAGAGTTCATGGCTCCTTGAAAAACCATAGAAATTTCTTTCCATTTGATTGTTTTTCGGAAATTTTCATCAGAAAGTTGATTAATTTTTTTTCCGTTGAGTGTAATTGTACCGCTGAATTTTGAGGTATTATTAGGTAATAATTTGATTAATGCCAGGGCAATAGTAGTTTTACCACAACCGGATTCACCAACTATTCCTAAAGCTTCGCCAGTTTTTATTCGAAAAGATACATTATTTACAGCTTTTATGTTGCCTTTGGTTACTTTATAATTAACATTAAGATTTTTAACGACTAGCGTTTCATTTTTGGATTTATTGTTTTTTAATATCATATTAATCACATTTTTTTAAGTTTAGGATTAACAACAGGTTCAAGTGCAAGGGCGATGAAAACAAAAATCATTGCAGTGATGACAATCAAAAGTCCAGGAGGAAGTATCCACCACCAATAACCAATATACACACCGCCTGTACGAAATCCATTTTCTAGAATCTGGCCCCAAGTTGGGATAGAAGGATCACCCAAACCAAGAAAACTTAATGATGCTTCTGCAAGTATTGCTGCAGGGGTAAAGAAGACTAATTGTGCGAATATGAATGGTGCAAGTTGTGGAAAGATATGTCGATACATTATTCTCCATTTTGATGCGCCTAAAGATTTTGCAGCTTCTATCGATTGGCTGGAATTTATTTGTAAGACCATGGATCGAATAATAATAGTTAATCCAGGCCAACCGAACAATACAAGAATTGTCATCACTAACCATAATTGTGGACCGAATACGAAGATGAGAAAGAGCAATATAGGTAACAATGGGATATTAGAAAGTGTATCAGAGAGTCTCTGAATTATAGTATCTGTTCGACCTCCTGTATAACCGCTAATTATTCCCATAGTAGTTCCAATAAAAGTGGTAATAGTAGACGTAGTAAGACCAATTAATAATGCAATAGGAAATCCAAATAATAATCCAACAGAGAGATTTCGCCCTAGTGAATCTGTTCCAAGTAGGCCATAAGAAGAGCCACCTAATACAAATCGAATTTTAGAAATAGAATCATTTTCGTTGTTGACCGTAAATCTAACTATTAATTCATATTCGCCCGTAAGAATTTCATCGAATTGAAGAGAATCGAGATTAGAGAATATTACTTTTTCATTTGAACCAATAATCTCATTAATTGATATTTGTTCATTTGAATTATCTCGTATATATCCAACTAAATTTGAAGAAACTGATTTATCTCCGCTTAGATTTATCCGAAATGGGGAATCTGAATAACGTACGTAAGGGCCGTCTTCACCTGAACGTGGGGGCGAGATAATTTCACGGTATATTAGAATTTCTTCATTATCAGGTCTCAGAATGGACAATGAAATAGTAGGCGGACGGTCATGATATACAACGTCGTACAATGATAAAGATAGAAATGTAGGAGAGATATTGGAATCATAAGTAAATCTATGAGTGTAGGTTCTCACTTCTCGATTAGATATAGAAACTGTATCTGCAGGAGTAGTAAAATCAATTATTTGATGGTCGACATTGTCGTTTCCAAATATATTAGTCCATGTTGGAGGTGCAGATTTAGGATAGTCGGACCAATATGCAG
The DNA here is from genome assembly GCA_002693165.1 of Nitrososphaerota archaeon. Next base: position 1,345 of record NZOP01000027.1, on the reverse strand, counting down.
GGTTACTCCACACAGTAGTGCCGAAATTAAGCGGGTAAGTAAAAACAACAAATACAGAAATCAAGATGAAGATTACCAGAAGAACAGAACCGATCTTTCCAGAACCACTTGAAAAGAATTCCTGTAAGTTTTCACGAGAATTATTATTCATTTATATCTCACCCGTGGATCAAGAACAATGTATAAAATTTCTAAGATAAAACGTGCAACAACATAAAGAAGTGTAAACATAAACGTTAAAGCTACAATAACAGATTCGTCAGCTGCAAGAATAGCTTCATAATACAACCTACCCATACCAGGCCAACCAAATACTGTTTCAGTAAGAATCGCACCGCCTAAAGAACCAGTTAAACCTAAAATGAGACTAGTTACAATTGGTGGCGCAGCTACACGAATAATATGACGTCTCATAACTAGGTTTTCAGATAGACCTTTTGCGCGTGCTACATTCACAAAATCTTCTTGAGAAATGTTAAGAACCATAGTTCGCACAGCATAAGACCATGATCCAACAGAAACAATAACTAAAGTAAATACTGGCAATATTGCATGTACAAGACGATCAAGAAATCTTGCTAGTGGTTCAGTTGGTGGAGGTACACTGAACATTCCAGAAGAAGGTAGAATTCTTAATTGGAAAGCAAATAATATTATGAAAATTATTCCAAGCCACCAAGCAGGCAGAGCATAAGAAATTGCAGAGAAATATGATACAGAACGCTCTAAACGAGAACCAACTTGAGTTGCTATTTTGACACCAACATACAAACCGATTACAGATGTTATAATTGTCGCAGAAGTAATGAGAATAATTGTATTTGGTAAACGTTCGAGAACTATATCACTCACACTATTGCTTCCAGAAAAACTTCTTAATGTACGGGCCTCTCCAAGATCTAGCGTAAGGATACGAAATACCATGTCAGGTAATCTATAATACCACGGCTGATCTAAACCATAAAATTCAATCAATTGTTCACGTCTATCTTCAATGACTTGCTCAAGTTCATTTGGATCACGAATATTTTGTGATAGAGACTGTCTAAGTCCACGTAATTCTTCGCTAACAGTAGCAGTCAGTAATCTATCTGAATATCCAGTTGCGCCAAGTACTATTACACAAAGAAAAAGAACTGTGATTAATACAACAAGCAACGATAAGCCACGAACGATTAATGTTTGAAGAAGAGACATGTACGTTGATATAGTTTTTAATTCTAAGTTTTATTTGTCTTTCTTTTTGTTTTAGCAGTGGATTTCTTAGCGGCGGGTTTCCTAGCAGTAGATTTCTTAGCGGCGGGTTTCCTAGCAGTAGATTTCTTAGCGGCGGGTTTCCTAGCAG
>NZOP01000026.1 GCA_002693165.1 Nitrososphaerota archaeon | reverse complement strand
GATGATTCGGTAAAAGAAGTTCAGGATGATTCGGTAAAAGAAGTTCAGGATGATTCGGTAAAAGAAGTTCAGAAGGACTAAGTAATCTGATTATATACAATTAGTGTCAGAAAGCAGTTTATGAATATTATCTCGGTCTAAATCAGTAGTATTAAGTATAGTATAACGATCAGGACGAATTGTAGGAGCTAAATTTATAGCTTCAATCATNTCATCGTCGCTAATGCCTAAATCATGAANATTAGTAGGGCAATTGACTCGTTGAAGTGCATCACGNATTTCTTGCCAATCTAAACCGTGTAATTTTGACATGNCTATAGNAGAAATNCCACATTTTTCTCCATGAAGACCNTTATTAGGTGANATTATATCTAGGGCATGACTAATCAGATGTTCAGANCCACTACANGGTCTACTNCTACCAGCAATTCCNGCNGCAACGCCAGTACTGATTAGTGCNTCNACGATATTTCGTACGCTATNNTTTTTATTGGTAGTAAAATTCAAGGATTCGTCAAATAAGATTCGAGAGCTCATATAAGAAAGACTGGCAGCATAGTTGCCGAATCTTTCACCAGAATTATCACGTGCAAGTTCCCAGTCTTTAACTGCAGTAATTTTTGCAATTAAATCTCCGCAACCACTAGATAATAATCGATCAGGNGCTTGCGATATTATTTTGATGTCNGCAAAGATGCCNAGAGGGGGNCTAGCTACGAAAGAATAAGGTCGATCNGATCCTTTNAGTGAAGCAAATGGACTNGCGATTCCNTCATGTGACGCACTGGTAGGAAAGCTAACAAAGGGGATTTTTGCTTGGTAAGAAGACAATTTAGCAACGTCNACGGATTTACCTCCGCCAANACCNACAATAATACCATAATTATTAGATTTACAAAGTTCNGATACTTCATCGGTAATTGAGGTTGTTGCATTATCAATTATTTTCCAGTCAGATTTAAGTTGTGAAATTTCCAATGATTCAGTAATAGAACTTTTGACTACATTTTGAACATTTTTCCCGCTAACAAACAATACGGGTTTATCCACGCCAAGATCGTTTAGAAAACTGCCAAATTCTCCAATAATATCATGTCCTATTAATACACGATTAGGCAATTCCATTAAATGGCCTTTTTTAACAGAATTCATTAGCATAAAAAAGTTCTAATCTTTTATATCTATTTTTAATTGNGNNTANAATTGNTATGAACTTGCTGANATTTNATCCAATGAATTATCAAATCTACTGCAAAATCTATCTGANCAGGNGTGAGTTCGAGGCNTTTTGGAANATTATACCATTTATTCATACATTTACGACAGCATGTAGCAGTNGCATGTTGGGCCACAAAAACAGGATGGTTTTTGAATGGCGTTTGTTTCCCATCATTAATAGGATATGCGGGAGATAATCGATCAAGAATAAATTTATGAGCATGGTCTATGATTTCAGAAATTCCATGTTTTTCTAAATAATCATAATCTTTCACACTAAGCGTGAAACTACTACGAAATTTTGATTTTTGGAGTTTGGAAAGGTGATAATCAAGAATTGATTTAGGCAATAACAATTAAAAATAACGTAATCCCTATAAGTNATCTCTCAAATTAAAGTTGCAGATATAATTGGGTATTATCAAATTCGATGTTTACAGGAATCCGAATATAGGAGTATTTTTTCAAGCGAATGATAATTTTTTAATTAGTCCACCAGGAGTNACTTCCTCAAAAATATCAAAAATCACAGGACATCTAAAAGTATCAAATGTGTCAACGTCAATTGGGGGATCCAGGCTTATAGGAGCTTTANCTGCAATGAATAGTAATGGAATAATTGTTTCAAAATTAATTGAAGGGTTTGAAGAAAAAATAATAACCAAAGAGACTGGATTATCTTTACAAAAATTGAACTCTAGATTTACTTCTGCAGGAAATCTTATTGCTGCAAATGATTATGGAGCGATTGTTTCAAGTCTGATTAGTGAAGAAGAATCAAAGAATATTTCAAAAATTTTAAAAGTGCCTGTGAAAAGAATGAATNTTTCATCTATGTATTTGATTGGAGCGATGATCAAGGCGACAAACACGGGAGCAGTAGCTCACCCCATAATTAATGATAATAATTTGAAGATAGTAAGGGACGTTCTGCAAGTAGATGTAAAAAATACAACTGTAAATAGGGGAGTGCCTTATGTTTCGTCAGGAATCATTTCAAACACTCAAAATATATTAGTCGGGAGTCAAACTAGCGGATCTGAATTGGTAATAGTCACTAATGCATTTGGTATTTAGAGAATTTAACACTCAGTCATAAATGNTTTAAATAAGAAGAACGAAAAAAGAATAAAATGAACGTTGATCAACAAACTCAAGTATTGCTTCAGCAAATGAAGCAGCTAGAATCATACCTAACTGACATCGGTAACAGAGAAAATATGTCAATGAATGCNATAGTAGAAAGCAGAGCNTCTGTCAAAGCAACGGAAATTTTAAGCGACACTGAACCAAAAGAGATATTATTCCCAATTGGATCAGGGCTATTAACTAAGGTAGGGGNTGAAAAAGCATTCTTTGTCAATATAGGTGCAGGAATTACGGTAGAAAAAGACAAAGAGGAAGTGAAAGAATTTCTCAATGAGAGAATTAAAGATATAGAAAAATCTATAGAAACATTAAGTANACAAAAGAAGGACATGGCACAGCAATACAACAGTATTAGAGCTGCATTGAACAATATTGTACAGGGCCANCAAAATGTTAGACAAAGTTAAAAACGCAGTATCAAATATTTCAAAAATAGCTGTAGAAAAGCAAATTTCAGAAAAAGAATTAGACAAAGTAATGGAAAATTTAACAATAGAGTTATTGGAATCAGAGATACCATTTGATCTAGTAGAACAAATATCAGAAAATATAAAGAAACAAATGATTGATAAGAAATTTGCCAGAAGCGATGAATTCAAAGAAATAATTAAAAGTGAATTTACAAGCACCATTAAAGAAATATTTCAGAAAGTAGAAGAAGTTGATTTAATTCAATTAATTAATTCAAAAGAAAGTAAACCATTCAAGATATTAATTGTTGGAATAAACGGATCTGGAAAAACAACGACGGTGGCAAAAATTGGTCATCTGTTAAAAGAAAACAATATTTCTTCAGTAATAGTTGCAGGGGATACGTTCAGATCAGGGGCAATAGAACAAATAAAAGAACATGCAGATAGATTAGAATTAAAGTTAATATCACAAAAATACGGTTCAGATCCAGCTGCAGTAGCAAGAGATGGAGTAGAATACTCTAAGACTCACAACATAGATGCAGTAATAATTGACACGTCTGGAAGGGTTCAAACAAATAGCAATCTAATGCAGGAAGTATTGAAGATAAAAAATGTAGTTAATCCAGATTTTACTGTGTTCATAGGGGATTCTCTTGCAGGTAATGACCTAGTATCGCAAACACATGAATTTTTTAAGTTTACAGAGTTCAATGGATCGATTTTGACGAAGGTAGACGCAGATGTAAAAGGAGGAGCAATATTATCAATATTGAGTGAAACTGGAAAACCAATAATATATATAGGGACTGGACAAGAGTATAAAGACCTTGAAAAGTTTAATGAAGAGAGATTCTTATCAGGGCTATTTCAGTAGCAAGATGTGAATATGATGAAAAATTTGATGACCGTGAGTGAATTAGATGCAAAAGACATATCGGAGATGGTAAGAATTGCGAGAAAATTTAAGAATGGAAAGGATGTATCGTTAAAAAAAGTCAAGAATAAAACTCTAGCATTGATTTTTCAAAAACCTTCAACAAGGACAAGATTGAGTTTTGAAATTGCCATGAAACAAATGGGAGGAAATTCAATATTTCTCAGTGAATCAGATTTACAGATATCAAGAGGGGAATTAATGAAAGATACTGCAAGGACATTATCAGAATATGTCGATATTGTAGCAATGCGTACTTATCATAATTCAGACATACAAGAGTTTATCGACAATTCTTCTATTCCAGTAATTAATGCATTGTCAAATACAAATCACCCATGTCAGGCATTGTCAGATATACAAACAATAATAGAGGAAAAGAAGTCATTACGTAACCTAAAGATAACTTGGATAGGAGATAGCAATAATGTATTAAATGACTTCTTGTTTGCGGCATTAAAATTGGGAGCCGATTTCTCCATTGCATGCCCAAGCAAATATTCACCAAATAAAGGAATAATTGAGGTTGCGAAGAAGATAATGAAGAAGAATGAATCATCATTATCGATTAGTACAGATCCAATGAAGGCAGTAATAGATTCTGATGTAGTAGTTACAGATAAAATAGTTTCAATGGGAGACAAAAATAAAGAAGTAAAGAAGAAAGTATTTCTGCCAAAGTACAGAGTTACGGATAAGATAATGTCAAAAGCTAAGGATGATGCAATATTCATGCATTGTCTGCCAGCAGTACGTGGAGAGGAAGTATCAGAAAGTGTAATCGATGGTGAGAATTCAGTAATTTGGCAACAAGTTAATAATAAATTACATATGCATAAGGCCTTGATATGGTCTATGTTAAAATAGAGAATTAGTATTTATAATGCCGTTATATATATAAATAAGCCGGTTATGGATTATAGTATGACAGACATTGAATCTGACAAGCAAAACAGAAGAGATTTCATAAAATATGCTGGGGGAGCCGCAGTAGGTCTAGGAATAGGCGGATTAGGATTTCTAAGTTCCAATGGCAACCTAGCAGAAGAAAGAGACAAGAATTCCCAGTTACAAACCGACATAAGCGATTTGAATGATAAGTTAGAAGATCTTCAAAGATGGTCAATATTTGGCGGTGGAAGTAATATAAAGAATATGCCCAATATAGTTGACAGACAACCAACTGTAGAAATGAATGAGACATTCTATTTTGATCAAAAAAATGCTTTTTGTAGAGTTGATAATAATCCTGAAGCATTCATAATGCCCACATATCTAATGGGTGAAGTCCCAATTGAAGCAAATACGTTCTTCATGTTGATGTCGACATCAACACTTCATGTGAAATCGATTGATGAATCAGAAAACTCAACATGTATTTTAGAAAGTGATTCAGGAGACTGTTTTACTGAAGCATCTGCTGGAGGAAACATATATGGTTCGAGAGTAGAACCTGAACCATTCAAATCAGAGATTGTTGCAGTAGATGAAAAAGCATTTTCCTATACAGCGTTCTTTGATGAAAACGAAGCGCCAGTTAATTATGCAATATTCGGTCCAAGGTTTACATTTACTGGAGAATTAACTATTGGTTCAGTAACTGTAAAGAGAGTAGAACAATTAGCAAAATCACTTCCGAAGTAAGATAATTAATGAAAGAGTATAACAAATGAAAAAAATAGTAATATTAACAATTGGGTTGTTAATATTACTGCCATCATTTGCATTAGGGCAATATCAATCAATTAGTTTATCAGACTCGTATAGTTTTAATGGTTCAAATAATAACAAAGAAAATTTAGAGTGGGGGGAGGCAAATTTAACTCTTCGAAGATTAGTTAATCAGGCTTATTCAGACGGAGTATCAGAATTATCTAATTCAGGAAGTCCCAATGTCAGAGTCATAAGCAATACAATATGCGGTCAACAACCAGGCGTGAATATTATTGATGAAAGGAATTTATCAGATATGAATTGGGTATGGGGTCAATTCATTTCTCATGACATAGATTTCACTCCGACGGCAGTTTTTGATACAAGGTTACAGAGTTTAGAAAGAATTCAGATTATTGCGCCAGAAAATGACCAGTATTATAGAGAAAATCAAACAATGATGTCGGTATTTCGTAGTCTATATGATGTAAGGACAGGATTATCTAGAGAGAACAGCCGTGAACAAATAAACACGGTTACTCCTTGGTTGGATGGCAGTGTAGTATATGGAACGTCAGAACAACGTGTAAATGAATTAAGAACATTTGAAGGGGGTAAATTAATTACAACAGAACATGATAATGGAGATTTATTGCGGTTAGCTCCTGTAAATTCAATAGAAGAACAGCGGGTAAGAGGTTTGGCTTTCTTTTCAGGAGATACAAGAGCGAATGAGAACATTGCACTTACAGCAGTAAATACGTTGTTTGTGAGAGAGCATAATCGTATTGCTGAAGAGATATTGAATGACAATCCTGAATTCAGTGATGAGGAGATATTTCAGATGGCAAGAAAGATAAACACGGCAATAATCCAATCAATAACATATAATGAATTCATACCATCACTAGGGATAGAACTAGAGCCCTATGTTGAATATGACAAATCGGTGGACCCACAAATCTCGCATTTGTTTTCTGTTGTAGCATTTAGAATTGGACATAGTCAGATAGGTGAACAATTCGTTATAGTAAATGAAACAGACATAAAACAAACTATTCCAATGCAAGAGGGTTTTTTCAATCCGTCAATTATTCAGAAACATGGGATTGATTCGATAATAAAAGGACTTTTTGTGACAAAGCAACAAGCGAGTGACATATATTATCACGATAGCATTAGGAACTTTTTATTTGGAGAGCCTCAGAGAGGAGGTTTAGATTTATGTGTATTAGATATTATAAGAGCGAGAGACCATGGAATACCAGATTATAATACAATACGAAAAGAGATTGGTCTAATACCTATAACGGAATTTGATGAAATAAATTCAGATCAAGAAGTAATCAGACGATTAAGTCAGACCTATAGAAATGTTGACGAATTGGATCCAATTATTGGGATATTAGCAGAAGAACATATAGAGGATTCAACACTTGGAGAAACTGGATATTATATAATTAAAGAACAATTTGAAAGGACAAGAGACGGAGATCGTTTATTCTATTTGAACGACCCTGACTTGGAAGATTTAAGAGAAGATATTTCAAACACTAGATTATCAGATGTTATTGAAAGGAATACAAGAATCGATAATGTTCCAGACAACGTATTTTTTGTATCTGAAATCAAAAATAATAATTTAAGAACTGATAATCAAATTTCATTTGCGTACATCGCGGTATTTTTGATAGTGGTTTTTGCTATTTATGCGCAGCAGAAAAGTAGTAGAATATCAAAATAACAAGTCATCTATATATCAGGAAAATAATTACAATAATGGCAACAGGTAGGGTTGGGGGGATAGCCGTCCTCCTCGCTGAAACCGGCTATACGCAGCACCAGTAACCAGTGGTTAAAGTATAATTTTCAGGTACCTGCCATCTTGCTTGAATGAAATCACGCCGTGATTGGTGGTCACAAGAGATAGCTATTTCGAAGGAAATAGTGATTCTTCAACTACTGAAACCGGACAGGTCCGGGAGGGAGCATCCGTATAGTGGGGTGGTTGCGCTTTCACGTCTACGTGAATGACTTTGTAGGATTGGAAAAGGACCCGGGGATCGTATGAATCCCATTGGTGCTGTTGCCATTAATCTTAAACGTCTTTAGGCGTATATACATTATAACAATGGCGGAAAATATCAAAGTAAGAAAGTTTGGATTAGTAGGGATAGCTAGTCCAATAATCGGAATTTTAGCAGTATTAGTTTCCATTTATTTCTCGCCGTGGTTTGAATGGCCGATACATGCGCTAAGTGACTTGGGTGTTGCACAAGAAGGAAGACTTATCTCACAATTTGCACAAGAAGGTGACACACAGATTGCAGTATGGACATTTAATGGAGGCATGATTGTAGCAGGACTTTTAATAGCAATTTTCGTTCTGTGTACCAGAAAAACTATTCCAAATAATTTAATGAGTAAAATAGCATATTCGCTAATATTTATCGGTGGAATAAACCTGGCATTAGTGGGAGTATTTCCATATAATATTTCTGGTACGATTCATCAAATTGTAGCAATAATTTACTTTATCTTTACGCCGATTGGGTTAATCATGATTGGAGTGGAAAGACGTGCAAGGGATAAGAATTTTGCGATATTTTCAATTGTATCGGGAATAGTTTCATTGGTAGTAATTGGAGGTGCAGTTCTTGGAATATTAGGAACGCCAATAGGTAGTATTTATCCTGAAGGAGTAGCTATTCCCGAGTTTATAGAAGCAGTCATTCTTGGTCTATGGATTGGAATAGCAGGAATAAGAGTTTTCAGAACAGGAAAATTCTAATTAGTTTATATATTTTTTTTCAATTTTTTTTTAAACGTTAATAATGGCAATGCCGACATTTCTTATGCCGTGGTTGCCTAGCCTGGTAAGGCGCAGGATTGCTATTCTGCAAATATCCTGTCTCCGCAAGGAATCGCGGGTTCAAATCCCGCTCACGGCGTCAAATACATTAAAAATTTATCTCCATCAACAACATAATAAAAACAATGTCGGAGATATCATCGATTATTACAATTATGGGTTATTCATTAATGGGAGGCATAGCATCAGCCTATCTTTTCAAACGTGTTGCAAAAATTCTTGTAGTACTCGTAGGTCTGATATTTTTTGTCGTGCCTGCGACAGGATATGCAGATACAATACCTATTTTGAATTACATATCAGAGTATATTTTTGGGCAGGCTGTAGGTGTTGCTTCGTCGTTATGGGAAACAATCATAATACAATTAGAAATAGCAGTTCCTTTCATCATAGGTTTCATAGTTGGAATAAAAAAGATCTAATTTTTTAGTATTTTGTTGCATCTAAACTGATTACAGGGTCATCGCCAATAACTTCAGCAGTATGTGCAGTTCCAGCAGGAACAAGTAACATATCACCAGGACCTAAAATAAATTTTTTCCCAAGAGCAGTCATCTTGAATTTACCAGAAAGTACAGTATCTTTTTTATCAACAGTATGTGAATGTTCGGAGAAATATGTGCCAGGACTATAGGTATATGTAATTACGCTGAATCCTTCATCCTCTAATCTTTTTCTCATATTAGATTCGCTTAATTTTCCCCAATCCGAGTTCCATGACTCAACATCCATAATCAATTTAGGCATTCAATGAAATAAAAGTAATTTTTAGTATGTTAATCAATATTTCATATTATTTGAAATAATAGAGTCGATAACTTCGCAAACGCAATCGCCATTTGTTTTATCTGATGTGTAAACTGATTTCTCTTTGACCAGATCATGGGAATTAGACACGGCAATAGGATATCGAACAACGTCAAATACGGATAAATCATTTAGAGAATCACCAATAGCAACAACTGAATTTGGGTTAATTTTTTCAGATTTTAATATTTTTTCCAAGGCAAATCCTTTACTGATATTTGGAGGCATAAGATTAATCATTTCGTCTGAACGAGTAATGTTCAAATCAAGATTTTTTTTAGACAAAACGTCAGAGACCTCATTAAGAAAATCGTCGACATTGATTCTAGGTTCTCGATCAAGAGCAATAATTACATTTTTGTCATGATGTGCTTCTTTTGGAATGATACAGAAAGGTAACCAAGAAGACAGATTATTTTTAAGTAATATCAAATCCGTTTGTTCTCCCAATAGAGTTAATTCATGAGTACGGCAATCATAAGTAACAGTTCCTTCTTCGCAGATAACAACATCATCAATTCCCAAGCATCGGGCAATTCCAAGAACATAATGTAATGTTCGTCCACTAGAAATAATTACACGAACCCCACTATCTACAAGATTACGAATTTTTTCAATTTCTTCTAATAAGAGCCTAGATGTTCCAAATACTGTTCCATCTAAATCAAGTACAAGAAGATCAATTTGATCAGAGAAAATCTCTTGATTCACAGAATAGAATTAGAAAAGTGATATATAACTAATTAGAAATGCCGAGAGCCGGATTTGAACCGGCGACAGCTCCGGCTTCAGCGGAGTGCTGGAGTTTACAATCTCTCCCAGGCTGAGCTACCTCGGCAGTGAATAAATTTCAATATTATAGAATATAATGTTTACAATTTGTGGATATTTTAGTAATAGACAATGCGGTCGACGGGATTTGAACCCGTGTTCCGGGGTTGGAAACCCCGTGTCCTAACCAAGTTATCCCCTAATTAAAGGTCTGGACGACAACCGCTAGATTCTAAGAGATATTAGTAGATAAAAAATATTTATGATATATTAATATTAGATTTCTCAATTTCGTATATAATTCTGGAACATGCTGTATGGGATTCGAGATTATGATTTCCAAGAGAGATTAAATCATCGATTGAATTAAGAATATTATTAGAAAATGTTCCATGTGAGAATCCACCAATTAATAAAGTTGGGCGATTTGAATTGATTATTTTNTCAGATACATAATTNGAGGTCAGTATATTACCATGTTTGGACAGNCCAACAACATGATCTGGNTNAATTGAATCAATAAGNTTATTAAAAGATGATTTTTGTATTTTNATTAATGNATNATNATTATCATTTTTTGAATAATTAAGAAATAATTTTTCAAAAAGTCCAATAAACCGATGATATGATTTTGGTAAACGAACTCCCAATTCAATATCAAGTACATAATCAGAAATCGTATGGATATAGAATTTTATTTTCTTTTCCAAGTATAAAGGAGTAGAAGTTATTGCCATTGAACTCATATGGGTGATGTCAGGCCTTCCTCTTTTGTCAATGTTATCCAGTCCGTCCATCAAGTGTGAATGGTAACTCTTATCTAGAAACGTATGAGTATTAATTTTTGATTTAGAATTGTTTGATAATTCGTCTGGAAGCATTTCCAATGCAGATTCAGTGAGAATAATCGTAATATAGTCCACAATATATAAAAAATCTGTATTGTTAAATAGGTTTTGTAGATTGAATGAATATTAAGAAGAAGAAACGACAAATAGCTGAAAATAGAGTAGGTTANCTAGCCATAGAAGTAGAAAAATCGTTAAAAGATAATCATAATCTTGCTGAGATACAAGCAAAACAAGCAAGAGAATTCTCAAAGAAATTCAACATAAAGAGTGGGTTTTCTCAGAGAATGTTGTTTTGTCATAAATGCAAACGATTCATTGTACCTGGATTTAATTCTCGAATAAGACTTTCAAAGATAAGAAAATCAGTAAATATTACTTGTCTATGTTGTGGGTTTACATATAGAAAAATGATAAACAAGAGTCAAACCTATATATGATATAAATTATTGTGAATCTGAATTTGACAAACGTTAATGAAGTACCAGCAGATCTCTTAATAGAAACNTTAGCTTCAAAGCTAAAAGANGAGAATATTGTTACGCCGCCAGAATGGTCAGATTTTGTAAAAACAGGATCACATGCGGAAAGACCTCCACAGAGTGATGATTGGTGGTATGAAAGATGTGCTTCTTTATTAAGAAAAGTTTACTTACATGGTCCNATAGGATTATCAGACTTNCAAGATTNTTATGGTGGCAAGAAGAAAATTAAATTTNCAAAAAGNCATCAACGAAAAGCAGGTCAATCGGCAATCAGAAAACCATTACAGCAATTAGAATCAGCAGGTTATATTGAAAAGAAGGAAACACAAGGAAGNATTATTTCAGGAAAAGGAATGAGTTTAGTTGATAAGACTAGTGCAGTTTTATTAAAGAATCTTGCAGAAAGTAATTCTGAATTAAAAAGATACGTATAATATTTTCTACAGGTTTATTAGTTAACACAATTTAATAAATTGTGAATTAAGAGGATATTTATTGTTAGCGATATTTGATACAGAAGGCGTTTTGATTGATGGTGAATTTTTACCAGAATTAGCGAAAATTGTAGGAAAAGAAGAGGAAATCTGGGAGATAACAAAAAAGGGTATAAACGGTGAGATAGAATGGGAAAAAGGTCTGATTGACAGAATTAATGAATTAANAGGTGTGTCATATGAAGATTGTGTGAAAGTGGCAGATAATATGCAGATTATGAATGGTGCAAAAGAAACATTTAATGAATTACGGCAGTTAGGATTTAAAACTATAACTGTTTCTGGCGGTCCAGATATCTTAATTGACAGAATTAAAGAAGAATTGCAAATAGATTATGCTTTTTCAAATAGATTAATTTTTGAAGAGAAGAAATTACAAGGAGTGGAGATAAACGTGGGNTCTGATAAAACAATACCAATTAGAAACACTTTAGACATGATGAATAAACAAAAAGATGAGATAGTAATAACTGTAGATGGTGCAAATGATATCAAATTATTTGATTTAGCAGGATTGAGGATTTCGTTTAATGGAACAGAAGTAATTAAGGAAAAATCCGATTCTGCTGTAGAAAAAAAGGATTTGAGAGANATAATACCAATTATTAAAGAAAAATTTAGTTTAGAATAAAAATTTATTGTTTAACAGTTTCCGCAATAGTGAGTGTATTATTATTGAGCCAATCAATACCTTCGACAAAAACTTCAGCCAACTCAATGGTTGTGATTACAGGAATCCCNAATTCAACCGCTTTTCTGCGTATAAGATATTCATCTTCTATTATAGAATCAGCATCATTGGAAGATTTAATCATAGGAATGTTGATGATTAAATCGAATTCACGTTTAACTAGATAATCTTCTAGATTAGGTTTCCTTTCGTATTCTCCAATTTTATAGAGTGCAATAGAATCAATATTATTAGAATCAAGAAAATCAGCAGTATGTTCAGTAGCAAATGTCTTAAAACCAAGTTCAGAGAATTTTTTAATTACGGGTAAGAGTTGTTGTTTTTTCTCAATGCCTCCAATACTGACAAGTATACTACCATTTTTACGTGGTATATTATAACCGGCAGAGATTAGTGATTTAAGAAAAGCGTCATAGAAGTTTTTACCAAAACATGCAACTTCACCAGTAGATTGCATTTCGACTCCAAGATTAGGATCCGCGCCATCTAACTGCATAAAAGAGAACTGAGGAACTTTTACACCAACAGATTGAATATTTCTATAATTATGGAAATCGGAAGAGATTTCTTTTCCCAATAATGCATCAGCAGACATTTGCATAAGATTCACGCCGATATATTTTGACACAAATGGCATAGATCTAGAAGCTCTCAGGTTACATTCGATAACTGAAACTGATCCGTCTTTAACAATGAATTGCGTGTTGAATGGTCCTTTAATTTGTAGTTGCTTTGCTATTTTATTTGTATAATCAATAATCAGTGCTTCTTCACTAGGATCTAAAGTTCGAGGCGGAATAGTCATTATTGCGTCACCAGAATGGATGCCTGCTTTTTCTATATGTTCAATGATAGACCCAATAAAGACATGAGTTCCGTCAGAGACTGCGTCTACTTCAATTTCTCGAGCATTTTCAATAAATTTACTGACTACTACAGGATAATCAGCATTAACTTTTGCAGCATCTTCAAGAAATGTTTTAAGATTATCGTCAGTCCAGATTACTCTCATTGCTGCACCACTAAGAACGTAAGAAGGCCTGACGAGAAGAGGATATTTTTGTTCAGTAGCAAATTTATAGGCGCTATCTAAAGAAGTAAATGTTTGCCAAGATGGTTGAGAGACGCCAATTTCATCTAATAAGGCACTAAATTTCTCACGATTTTCTGCGCGATCAATATTAGAACTAGAAGTTCCAAACAATTTAATATCATAATTATTTAATTGATTAACAAGGTTATTTGCGGCTTGTCCGCCAACACATGCAACAAGACCATCTGGTTTTTCTTTATCATAAATATCAAGAATTCTTTCAAGTGTAATTTCTTCAAAATATAAACTATCACTCATGTCATAATCAGTAGAAACAGTTTCAGGATTACAATTTACAACTATAATATCATAACCACGTTCCTTTAGTGCCCACACCATATTCATTGTAGACCAATCGAATTCAACCGAGCTACCGATTCTATATGTACCAGCGCCTAAAACAATAAGTTTTTTCTTATTAGAAGGTTGAATGTCGTCAAGAGAACCATCATAGGT
This sequence comes from Nitrososphaerota archaeon, assembly GCA_002693165.1. Next base: position 1,439 of record NZOP01000026.1, on the reverse strand, counting down.
CATATACAAATAATTTGTTTGTGCAGGCCATTCAGCTGCAAGTGTATCAATTTGTTTAGTTCTGGGTAAGATATCATGATTTATTCGTATTTTGCGGACTTCAGATTCATCTTTAGCGAGATAAAGAGCTAATTGTTTATCTGAAAAACCTTTTTTCTTGGCCTCGAGAAGGAATGATTTGTCGTTTAAATCGGGATTTTGTAATAATTTACGTTCAAAATCAACAACATTTTTGATTTTATTAATAAACCATTTATCTATAGTAGATATTCTTGATATTTCGTCGGGAGTCATATTTGAACGTAGAGATTCAACTACATGAAATAGAATTTCGTCAGTGAAGTGAACGAGATTATCTTCAAGAGTTTCAGGATTAGAATCAGTATAAGAATCAGGTTGGCATAACCCTAATTTATCTATATCAACCATACGAATGGCTTTTTGAAGGGCCTCTTCAAAAGAACTTCCTATAGACATAATCTCTCCAACTGATTTCATTTGTGTTCCAATTTTTCTTGATACGTTTTCAAACTTTTTAAGATCCCATCGAGGCATTTTAACCACAAGATAATCAAGAGATGGTTCAAAACAAGCAGTAGTAACACCAGTAACTTGATTGAAGAGTTTAGGAAGAGTTTTACCCAATACAACTTTAGCAGCGAGATAAGCTAAAGGATATCCAGTTGCTTTTGATGCAAGTGCAGAAGAACGTGACAACCTTGCATTTATTTCAATTACATTATAGTTTTCAGAATTAGGATCTAAAGAGAATTGTACATTACATTCGCCAACAATATCACAAGCAGTTGCCGCTTTAATTGCGATTTCACGCAATTTATGATATTCACGATTAGTAATTGTTTGTGATGGAGCTACAACAATATTATCACCTGTGTGGACTTTCATTCCAAGAACATTTTCCATATTACAAACAGTGACACAATTTCCATCAGAATCACGCATTATTTCGTATTCAATTTGTTTCCAATCTCCGAGATATTCTTCAATTAATACTTGTTTTGTCATGCTATTGGCAATTCCTTTGATGATAATCTCGTCAAGTTCATATTCATTATGAGCTACTCCGCCTCCCTTACCGCCTAATGTATAAGCTGCACGAATCATAACAGGATAGCCAAGTTCTTTAACCAATTCTTTGGCTTCTTCTAGAGAATAAACCGCTCGACTTTTCGGCGTATCAATACCTGATTCAGTCATCTTTTGTTTGAAAAGATCTCTATCTTCAGTAATCTCAATTCCGCGAATTTTAGTACCCAGGACTTTAACATTATATTTAGATAGGACGCCTTGTTTGTCAAGTTGAATTCCACAGTTTAATGCAGTTTGGCCGCCAAAACTTAATAAAATGGCATCTGGACGTTCCTTAGCAATTACTTTAGTAACAAATTCGGGAATAACAGGAATAGAATATACGTTAG
>NZOP01000025.1 GCA_002693165.1 Nitrososphaerota archaeon | reverse complement strand
AAAAATCAGAATTCTCGTTTATTGGTGGGCACTTGGCGAGATGCTAAATGGGCAATTCGATTCTATGAGAAATTCGGTTTCATTCTTCACGACGAAGAAGAAACTACTTCATTACTTGAAAAATATTGGAACATACCATCAGAACAAATTGAAAATTCAGTAGTATTGGAAAAGTATTAGAAACAAGTCTTGGAGTTGTTATTTCCAGATAAATAGGCATAAGCTCTATTTTTTGCACATTAAATGAAGTTATACAATTCTCATCTGCGTTTATGTAAGTTTATTTACAATTATATTTTGTTAAAATGCTCTTAAACGCAGTTATTCACAACATATTTTAGTTATTTTGACATATACAAAGTTGTGAACCATAATGGAAATTAAAAGTGTCATTGTTGGCCTGGGTATTTCATTAATAGTAGTATACTTTTTTGTTTTTGCACCATCTGATGATATATCTTATGTAGATGAACCGATTGATTCAGAACCAGAAATCGACGTAAAATATTCTTGTAAAAATGAATTATCAGGATGTGTTTCATCATTGGAAAGTGATCCTGATGAAATAGCAAATGTAAGTGTTTGTGGGTTGGTAGTAGCAGATTTGACATCCATGTTGGATATTAATAATCCAGATCACATGCTATTTGCAATTGAGGGTGGAGCAGAAAGTATACAAGAACTTTTGAATAAAAATCCAATGTTCATACATCAGTCAGGTGAAGCAGCTATGTTAACGGGTGTAAATGGAGGATATCCAAGTGGTATAAGCAACATCAATCAGCAATATTGTATTGAAGGAATTATGTACTGGGATAAGGAAGGTTGGATAATACCATATGATATAGAACAGTCTGGTGGTTGCATGAGCTTTGTAGAAAATTATGGGCAAAATTTTCCAAATTCAGGAATGCTAAGATTAGTTAAAATACATTGCCTTACTTAGAAAAACTGCGAATATCTTTAACTTACTAAACTTTCTTGAATTGTTTTTATTTCTATCTTATTTTCTATTCCGAACGCAATTGCCCCGATGTTGGAGGCTTCGATTTCCTTTATCCTGATTATCGCAAGAGAAACTGATTCTGCGAACGCATCCCAGACAAACGCTCTGTTGAATTTCTTGTATTCGTGCTTTTTTATGTTGCTTTCTAGTACTGATATGTTGTCGGCATCATTTGTAAAAGACGTTGGTATGAGTTTATTGTATGATGTTGTTTCAAGTACTCTTATTGCGGCTTCAACGTTTTCTGCCATTATCATTTTCTTTAATTTTATTGTGGATATGTCGAATGTAGGTTCAATTATTAGAGCTTTTATTTGATCATTTTCAAATTTCCATAATTTTGATCTTAACACTGCGAGTATATTGTATGCATCAATGTAGTGAGAAATTACTGGTCGTAACTTTGAACCAACTGATTCGGTAAATGGAAGACTTGTTTTATCTAATTCTTGGAATATTTCTGACAGTTGAGTGAAATATGCTTTATCTATGTAGGCATCAAATATGTCGATTGTGGGATTTTCTTTGTAAATTCTTACTGCATCGTTTATGTCTTTGCTGAATTCACTTCCTGATAGAGAATTTACTGCTTCCTGAAGATCGCCTGCAGTCAAAGCCTTTATGACAATGTCTCTTCTTCCTATCAGTTCTTCGGAGTATAGATCTACATACTCTCTTAATTCTTCATCAGATTTTCCCAATGCTTTTCCCTTAAGAATTATTTTTAAATTTCTTGCAATGTATTTTAGATAGTAAATTGACAGCAATTCACTTCCTGGTGAGATTTTCATCAATTTATAGTGAACATCTGATACATGCTCATTGCACGAATGTTCAATTTTCTTTGCAGTATATGGTTCCTTGATTTTTGATACAGAATTATTATACGCTGTCGCTTTTAATTTAGTTATTAGTTCATCTATATCTAGTGATTCAGTTAACGCAGTTATTGTTGATTGATCTAATATAGTGCCTCTTAATGCATAAGATTTTGCAGCAGAATATGCATTATCTTCTAAAATCGTATTCATAATTTATCTTATACACCTATAATCTTCTTTTTTACATCTTTTACTGCAGAATTAAATTTTGTATCGATCTTTTTTTGTAATTTTTCTCTATCTTGTTCGCCTTTCTTGATAATTTCTTTTGCCTTNCTTTCATCGTTTTTAATATTTTGAGAGACATTNTTTTCTTTGTCTTTGTTTGCATTTTGTAATATTTCATTTTTGATTTTTTCTACTTCAGTTTCTGTNATTTTAATTAAATTTTCTTTTCTTTCAATTGATATTTCTTTAATTTCATCTAGATGCTTTTCAAAATCTATTAATGATTTTATAACATTTTCGACTTCAGATTTTTGATCTTTCATTATAAAAAACTCCTTAATTCATACTATTTAATCTTATTTTAATTTTAATATTGCTTGAGCTAAATCGCCATTACTTTCTTCAAGTGCATTTTTTGCTATTTCTAGGTTGACATTCGCTTGTTGTGAAACTAATAATACGTCTTCCTCACTAATTTTACTATCTTCTTTAATTACTTCTTCTATATCATTTCCCATAATTTGGTACATATCTATTCCTTTACTCTTTAATTTTGATACTTGAGGAGATTTTATAATAATATCTTTTTCTTTTGTTTTAATTACTACTTCGCTAACTTCCGGCATTTCCTCTAAGTTCAAACCCATTTTTTCAAGCATTCTTCTGCTTTGTCTGTTGTCTAGTTTAAATCCCATATTCTAATTCACATTTTCAATCTCATAAGTTTTTTCATTATTATACATGTCTGACTTTTATTGCAGCTCCTTTATTAGNTGATTTCATTATTAATGCTGTTGTTAATGCCTTTCCAACTCCAATTAATTCTTTTTTTGAATTGATTATTATTGCTTCAGATCTTGGAAAGATGTTATTTCCTGCATCAATAACATGTTTGCTAAATACTGATCCATTTTCTTTGATAAATTCTCCAANATCATCCATTATTACTACTGAATTTATCATATAATTTGGATGTTCGAGTAATATTTTTGCTGCATTTATTGTTAATGCATACGTGCCATTTGCTCTTACTGACGCAAATAATTCATCATCTACAAAAATGAATCTTAATCTATTTGTATTATGAGATAATTTGTATTTGATTTCTTTATTATTGAATAGTTGATTTGTATTATTTCCAAACAAATAATCCAACGTCATATGTATCTTATTTATAAAATAATCATTCTTCAAACTATAATGATTTATAACGAATAATTATAAATAATTTACTCATTGAAAATAACAATTTTAAGGCTAGGACACAGAATTCATAGAGATTATCGTATGACCACACATTGTGCTTTAGTTGCTAGAGCTTTTGGNGCCTCAGAGATGTATTATTGTGGAAATGAGGACGATAAATTAATATCAACAATAAATAAAATTAATAATTCTTGGGGTGGTGAATTTACTCTTCGTTATGTTAGTAAATGGCGTCCATTGTTAAAAAAATATAAAAAAGAAAATTATTTTGTGATACTTTGTACAATGTATGGAGAAAATATTCCAAATTTGGAAAGTCAACTCCGTAAAAAATTTAAGACTAATAATATTTTAATTGTAATTGGATCAGAAAAAATCCCATCTGAATTATTTGATTTTACAGATATTAATATAGCAATTTCAAATCAACCTCATTCTGAAGTTGCAGCATTGGCAATTATTTTAGATCGTATTTATGGTGGGAAACAATTAAAATTTAATTTTAAAAATTCTAAAATTGATATTATTCCTAAAAAAAAGGGTAAAAAAGCAGTTTATAGTTTATAATTTCTTATAAAATTTTCAATATANTTTCCAATTTTTTCTGTACTNGAATTTCCACCTAATTCTATNGTTTTTACATTGTTCTCTAAGCTTGATACTACTGCTTTATGTATAATTTCCGATGCAATTTTACATTCATTGTCATTTTTATAATCATAGAACCAATCCATCATCATTTTTATTGATAGTATCATTGCTATTGGATTAGCTATATTTTTTCCTGCTATATCTGGCGCTGCACCATGAACAGGTTCAAATAATGCAAATTTTTCTCCGATATTTGCTGATGGGGCTAATCCTAATCCTCCAACAACTTGTGCAGCTTCGTCCGATAATATNTCGCCAAACATATTTGTTGTNACTATTACATCGAATTCTTTTGGATTTCTAATTAAATTCATTGCACATGCATCTACATATAATTCTGAATAATCAATATTTTTGTAATGTTTTGAAACATTTTTTACGCAATTGGCAAATAATCCATCAGTTATTTTTAATACATTTGCTTTATGCACTGATGTAACTTTCTTTCTTCGATTTTTTGCACAATTAAATGCATATTCTGCAATTCTTGTTGATGCTTTTTCACTTATAGTTCTTAAAGCAATTGCTTTATCATCTATTTTAAATTCTTGTCCTTTGTAAAGATCTTCTGTGTTCTCTCTTACAATTAAAATATCTATATCATCTTGCAAGCTTTTTACTGTAGGAAATGATTTTGCTGGTCTTAGATTTGCATAAAGATCAAATAATTGTCTTATTTTTACTATAACGTCCATTGCGGTTTCGCCTACTGGAGCTTTTATACATGCGTCGGTATTTTTTATATCTCTAATTGTTTGTTCTGATAGTGCTATTCCTTCTTCTTTTAATGCCTTGTCTCCTGCTTTTATTTTATTTATTTCAAATTCAATATTGAGTTTATTATTTATACATTCTATAATTTGAATACCGCATTTGGTAATTTCTGGACCAATCCCATCTCCGGGTATTACTGATAATTTATATTTCATATATTTCACCTTTTGATTAAATTACTAGTCTTTTTCTTTTTTAATAATATTATCCACTAATCCTATAATTCTGCTTATATCTTGTGGCTCTATTATTACATTGTTCTTTTTATTGTATTCTTGTTCTAAGTTTCTTCCTATTGCATGTGCATTATTTGTAGTAAATTCTGAATTATTGATTTTCTTTACAACCTCCTTGTTATTATTATCGTATAAAGTTAATATTACTTCTTTTGAATCAATGTTTGCTATTATTTTCCATTTTTTATCTTTAATTTCTATTTCATTATTATTTTTCATAAACTTGATAATATTTTCCAGATGAATAAACTTAACTACTTTAATTTATTGTCAATAATCGTTTGGATAAACTTGTAGATGTATTGATTATTGGTTCTGGTATTGCTGGTCAACGTGCAGCATTGGAAGCTATATTACATTCTGACAAGGTAACAATATTATCTAAATTACCTGTTATGGATTCTCATTCAATTGCTGCTACTGGTGGTATAAATTCTGCTTTTAGTACTACTGACTCAAATTTTGATCATTTTGCCGATACAATAAAAGGTTCTGATTATCTTGCAGATCAGGATGCAGTGCATAAATTAGTAGATGGTTCTAATGATGAAATATTTTTTCTTGAACAAATTGGCGTAAATTTTGATAAAAATGATGATTTATTTGTATCTGCCAAACTTGGCGGTGCTAAATTTGCTAGATCATTAAACTCTTCTAATGAAATTGGTTTAGTTATAATGAATAAACTATCAAAAGCCATTGATAATAGCAATGTTTCAGTATTAGAAAATTGGCAAGTTCTTGATTTAATTGTTAAGGATAATAGATGTTTTGGCGTAATTGCTTTGAATACTAATACTTTTGAGTTATGTGAATTTCGTTCTCATGCTACGATATTAGCTACTGGTCCTGCTGGTTTTCTATACCGAAATACTACTAATTCAAATGTATGCACTGGAGATGGTTTTGCATTTGCATATAGGGCCGGTGCATTATTAAAAGATATGGAATTTATACAATTCCATCCCACGTCTATTCTTGGTTCAAATGTTCTTGTTACTGAACGATCTCGTTCTGTTGGCGCTAAATTATTTAATAATAGAGGAGAAAGATTCATGAAAAAATACGCACCAGATAATTTTGAATTAGCACCGAGAGATATTGTAACTAGATCGATTATTAATGAAATAAATAATGGATTTGGTTTTTACGACAATCAATATGGTGATTATGTTGAATTATCTTTTCTTGATATCGATACCGATGTTATTGATGAAAAATTATCTGACGTAAAAAAGTTAGCTCTATCTTCATCTAATATTGATATTTGTAATTCACCTTTGAAGGTTATTCCTGCACAACATTATGTGATGGGTGGGATTATGATTAATATTGATTGTCAAACTTCTATTGATGGACTTTATGCTGCTGGTGAATGTTCTTGTTCAAGTGTACATGGTGCTAATCGATTAGGAGGAAATTCTTTAATTGAATGTTTAGTTTTTGGAAAAATTGCAGGTAATCGTGCTAGTAACTATAACGNTACAAATAATTCATTTATTTNTGATATGTTTTCCTCTTATTCTTTACTTGTNAAAAATTTACTCGAGANTNATAAATCNCCAAATATAGATTCTATTTCTAATAAACTTCGGACATTAATGACATCTAATGTTGGTATTTGTAGGGATAAACAATCTTTGAATGAAGCTATAAATACTATTCAATCTTTAAAACACAAATTTGACGACTCGTCTATTTATAAAATTTCAAATATTGATATTTGTAATTATTTTGAATTACTTAATATGCTTGATATTTCTGAAATTATTGCCGTTTCTTCTTTAACACGAGAAGAGAGTCGTGGTTCTCATTATCGACTTGATTTTCCTTTACGTGATGATGATAGGTGGCTCAAACATATATTGATTAATAAATCTATTAATGGACCTAATATTTCAATAGAAAAAGTTGTAATAAATGACTTAGAGCCTGCTTCTAGAAAATATTAATGTGGCTAACACTTTTATTTTATCTATATTAGCTATTTAATGTTTGACAAAGAAAGCTATAATAATTAATGGAGATGGCACTGGCCCAGAATTAATTTCTTGCACAATGAAAATTCTTGAAGCAGTTAATCCGACTGGAATAGAATTTATTCAATGTGAAGCTGGATTTGAATCTTGGGAAAAAAACAAAGGACCTAGTTTGATTCCTCAACATACATTTGAATTATTGGAAAATAGTGATGCATGTCTTAAAGGACCCACTATTACTCCTACTGTTCCAGGTGCTCCTCGTAGTGTTGCTGTTACACTTAGACAAAAATTTGATCTTTACGCAAATGTTAGACCAATAAAAAGCCTTTCTGTTGATGAATCCAAATCTATCGAGATGCTTTGTATACGTGAAGGAACTGAAGGTATGTATAGTGGACTTGGATTTCAAATTGATAAAGATACTGCTATAACTATTAGAAAAATAACTAGATCTTCATGCACTAGAATAGCAAAATTTGCTTTTGAATCTGCAAAAAATAGAAATTGGAAAACAGTTGTTCCGATTCATAAAGCAAATATTCTTCGCGAAACTGACGCTATTTTTCTTGATGAGGTAAATAAAATTTCTAAAATGTATCCTGATATTGAAATAGAAGATTATTTTATTGATAATATGGCTCAGCAACTATATAAAAATCCTGAAAGATTTCATAATAAAGTCTTATTGAGTACAAATTTATTTATGGATATTATTTCTGAAGAAGCATCTGCTTTAATTGGTAGTATTGGAAATGTTTATTCTGCAAATATTGGAGATAATTATGCAATGTTTGAACCTGCTCATGGAAGTGCTCCTAAATATAAAGGCAAAAATAAAATAAATCCTACTGCAACAATACTATCTGCTGCGTGGATGCTTCAATATTTAGGAGATATTAAATCTCGTAATGAGATCTTTGAAGCAACTGAACGTGTAATTTCCGAAGGCAAATCAGTTACATATGATCTTGGTGGTAATTCCAAAACTTCTGAAATGACATCCGAAATTATTAACTATTTATAATCATTATTTGAATCTCTTGTAATTCTAAGTAAATGAAATATTTGACAATTATAATGCTTATACGTTTCTTTTTAGCATATTATGTTGTATGAGTTATTCTGAAGATAATTTAAAGAAAGCTGCAGATAAGAAAGAATGGCTGGAGAAAAAAATTAACGATTTAGAAACTGAATTAACAAATTTACAAGAGACATTATCGGTAATTGATAATATTCTTAAATTATCTAGTTTTCAACCTGCACAATCTATTAAATCATTAAATCCTGACGGTAAATCTCAAAATACATCAATTCCTCAAACATCGAATAATTCGTATAAAAAATCTTGTAATGTCTGTCAAGTAGAAATAGAAATGCGTAAAATTGACGATCGATGGGGTGCTTACATTCTTAATAGTGAAAACCGTCATCAATGTGATAATAATGAATAGAGAAAATATCGTAGTTTTAGATTTTGGAGGTCAATATTCTCATTTAATAACTCGGCGTATTAGAGATTTATCAGTTTATGCTGAATTATTACCATATGATACTCCATCACACGAAATTGAATTATTAAATCCATCTGGTATAATTCTTACAGGAGGTCCAAGTAGTGTTTATGATGATAATTCTCCTAAACCTGATTCTAAAATATTTGATTTAAATATACCAATTCTTGGGATTTGTTACGGATTACAAATAATTGTTGATGCCATGGGAGGATCAATTAATAGAACTAATAAAAGAGAATATGGTAAAGCGACTTTATCCATATTATCTGACCAAAAATTATTTTATGGAATTGATTCAACTACTGATGTTTGGATGAGTCATGGAGATGCTACTAAAATACTTCCTGATAACTTCAAATCAATTGCTTCTACTGATAACTCTCCTTATGCTGCCATTTGTTCAAATAATTTATATGGCGTACAATTCCATCCTGAAGTCACTCATACTTTAGACGGAACAAAAATTTTAAAGAATTTTATTTATGAAATATGTGGTTGTAAAGGTTTATGGACTATGGATTCATTTGTTGAATCGTCTATAAATAAAATAAAATCTAAAGTTGGAAATGATTCTGTTCTTTGTGCATTGAGTGGCGGTGTAGATTCTTCAACTGTTGCCTTATTACTTCATAAAGCTATTGGAGATAGATTGACTTGTGTATTTGTTGATCATGGTTTATTACGTAAGAATGAAGCTAATCATGTACTAAAAATATTTGATAAATTGAAAATTAAAATTATTTTTTATAATGAATCTGATAGATTTCTTAATTTGCTTTCAGATGTTACAGATCCTGAAATACGTAGAAAACTTATCGGCCGAGAATTTATTAAAGTATTTGAAGAAATCAGTAATCAAAATGGTTCTTTTAAGTGGTTAGCTCAAGGAACTTTATATCCTGATGTTATTGAAAGTGCATCTACTAGTGGACCTGCTGCTACTATTAAGACTCATCATAATGTTGGCGGTTTGCCAGAAAATCTTGATTTTCAGTTAATTGAACCGCTTCGAGAATTATATAAAGATGAAGTGCGTCATGTTGCTAAATTAATTGATTTGCCCGATGATATTCTTAAACGTCATCCATTTCCTGGTCCAGGACTTGCTGTTCGTATTATTGGGAAATTTAATAAAGAAAAACTCTCTATTTGTAGACATTCTAGCTCTATAGTTGAAGAAGAATTACAAAAATCAGGTTATTATGATAAAGTTTGGCAGGCTTTTGCTATTGTAGGAGATGATAAAGCTGTTGGTGTTTTAGGCGACAATCGTAAGATTGGCTATATTGTTACTGTAAGAATTGTTGAGTCCAATGACGCTATGACTGCTGATTGGGTTAGATTGCCTTATGATATATTGGATAATATTAGTAGGCGAATTACAAATGAAGTTGATAATGTGAGTTGGGTTACTTATACTATATCTAGTAAACCTCCTTCAACTATAGAACCTCAGTAATTAGTTTTTATTGATTTCTTTTTCTAATAATTCTTTAATTTTATTACTTATTATTTTTCCATCTATCTTTCCACGTAGTTGTTTCATAGTTTCACCCATAAGCATACTGAAAGAATCAATTCCTTTTTGTTTGATAATTTGTTTTTTCATGTCTATTATTTCTAGTATTATATTCTCGACATCTTCTTCACTTAATTTATTCGTTTTCATTTCATTAATTATGTTATCGATGTTATTTTCATTTTTACAAATGTCTTCAATTATTTTCTCAAATGATTCTTTAGCAATTTCTCCTTTTTCTATTTCTTTAAATATTTTTTCTAATTCTTCATCTGTAATTTTACTTACATCTATGTTATTCCTACTTAAATTGATTAATGTTTCTGTCAATTGCGCAGCAATAAAATTTGCAGGTAGATGTATTTGCTGTATTAGGTTTTCAAATAATATTTTATATTTTGAATCAAATATTTGCACTGATAATTTATCATTTAATCCAATATTATTTTTATAATTGCTAATTTGTTCTTCATAAGTTTTAGGTAATGATTTTTTAATTATTTTTCGTTTGCCATCTGTTATTTTCACTGGAATTATATCAGTTTCTGGATACATTCTTGCAGATCCTGGTCTTGGTCTCATAAAATCAGTTTTTCCATCTTCTGTTGGAGTTCTTGTTTCTGCAGGTATTCCTATAATGCATTGAAATAGCCTATTTTGAATGCTCTTTATTGCATTATCGATATTTTCATTATCTCCTGCGAGTATTATGAACGCATCATCCTGATCATTTTTTAATTTATTTTTAATTTCATTTATTTCATCTATTGTTATTCCGTAATTGGGTAATTCATCTGAATGAAATATTCCACCATATCCGAAAAATTTTACTAAAGATGAAATATCTCGGCCTAATCTTGTTCCTTCATATTCTTCTTGTCCGATTAATTTTTTAAATTTTGGTGCTATTATTGCTACGATTCTACCTTTGTTTATTAGTGTTTGTTTTAATAATTTAGAATCAGTATTTGTAAAAATATTTGATATGTCTATTGAATTTGCACTAAAATTATTTTTTTCTAGACCTCTTTCTACTAGTGTTTTTTTTATTTTTAGTAAGTTTATTTGTCTATGATTTTCAAATTCAATTATATTTGTCAACATATCTAGTTGCTGAACTCCCTTTACTTCAATAATATTTTCTCCATCTATTGAGATATTTACATCTTGTCTGATTGTTCCAATACCTCTTACTACTTTACCCGTTGTTCTCATTAATCTTCCTAATGTTAAAGCAATTTTTTCTGTTTCTTCTTTTTTAAATTTCACAGGCGCAAGTGTGATTTCTATTAGTGGTATTGATAATCTGTCGAGTGAATATGTTGATTGTTCTTTATTTTTATTAATAATTCTAGAAGCATCTTCTTCGAGGCTTATTGAAAGTACAGGTATTTTTAGATTATCAACTTGTAGCTCTCCTCCTGTTGATATAATTACTGTTCTTTGAAATCCTGTGGTATTTGATCCATCTATGACTAATTTTCTCATTACGTGTATTTCATCTACTGGTTCTGCATTTAACAAATAGGATATTGTTAGAGCTATATCTAATGCTTCTTCGCTTATTTCATGAGGTGGTTCTTCATCAGCCTCAACAAGACAACTTGTATTTGTGTTTGCAATATAATTCATTTGTTTTGATTTTTTTGATTCAAATAGTGCGGCAGGATCTGTTTTACCTAATTCACTCTGCGTTGGTCGTAGAACTCTCTTAAAATATATTTCGTCTTCTAATTTATCGAATCCGTTACATTTACAAAATAATTTCGTTGAACTTGCAAGTTGTTGATGTATTTCCAATCCTACTTTTAGTTTATATTCATTTTTATTCATATAGACTATCTGCCTAATTTTGATCTTTTTGTATATTCTCCTGTTATGTTTTTTAACATTATTTCTTTAATCTCATCATCTTGGTAATTTCCATATGCCCACATTAATTTTACTAATGCTGTTTCTGGAATCATATCTTCTAGTGGAGTAACTCCAATCTCTAACAAATCTCTTCCTGCTGAATAAACTGTCATTTTTATTCTTCCCTGCAAACATTGAGAAGTCATTCCGACAAACATTCCTTTATCTATAGCATTTTTAATCGATTTATTACATCGTGAATTCACATGCCCTAATCCTGTTCCTTCTAATATTATGCCTTTTGCTCCTGAATTTACGATCATGTCTATAATTTCTGAATTGAAGCCTGGATGGAATTTAAGTAGTGAAACATTCTCATTAAAATTAATTTTTGGTTCAAATTTTTCATTATTTTTTGGTAATTCTAAACTAATTGTTACTTTATCTTGATTTACAGTTGCTATTGGCTCAATTCCTATTGATTGAAATGCATCTCGTTTTGAAGTATGGTTTTTTCTTACTCTTACACCTGAATGAATAGAAACTATGTTATCTTCAATACTTGAATGCATTGCTAAATATACACCATTCAGCATTTTTTGAGAAGCAAAAATTACAGATGAAATCATATTTAATGAGGCGTCAGATGAAGGCCTATCTGTTGATCTTTGTGCCCCTGTTAGTACTATTGGTATTGGACAATTATTTAATGCAAAACTTAATGCTGCTGAACTATATGCCATTGTATCTGTTCCGTGGCCAATAATAATTCCTTTATTTCCTTCTTCGATCTTTTCTATTACTTTTTCTGCAATATTTTTCCAATCTTCTGGATTCATTTGTTCACTTGCAATATTGGAAATTAATTGCGTGTTAATATTTGCATAAGCTGATAATTCAGGTATTATTGAATATAGTTCTTCAGCTGAAAATGCAGGATTGACTGCACCTGTTTTATAATCAATTCTTGACGCAATTGTTCCTCCTGTTCCTAATATGGCTATTTTAGGCAGTGATTCTTTTACATTTGGCTTTGGCGGAGGTATGAATTTTGGCTTTTCGCCGCTTTTTACTTTTATTATATTGGTTATTTTCTTAGAATCTATTCCTATATTGTATCCGTTAGTTAATTTAATCACGATATAATTTACATTTGAATATTCATATCTTGGAAGAAGATTCCCAGAATATTTTGTTGTTTCTGTATAGATTTTAATAAAATCTCCAATCTGTATTCCGGCATCCTTGAGTAGTTTTAATGAATTATCTTTATATCCACTTAATTCGGACAATATTGCTCATTAAAACTATTACATGCTATGAAATAACTTTTGTATATAATTATGATATTATTTCTTAATTTATCGGTCTTGTTCCTAGAACTAATTCGATATTCATTATTTCTCCATT
>NZOP01000024.1 GCA_002693165.1 Nitrososphaerota archaeon | reverse complement strand
GGAAACATAACAATAAACAAATTAGATAGTATAAACAGTGAAGAATTTATCACAGAATGGAGCGGAAGCTCAATAAACATATTATTACCTAGAGGAGAATATTCGGCAATATTTACTCTAGGAGACGTCGGTGGAGAAACGAATTTCAAAGTAAATGGAGAAAAAACGGATGTAATTATCGTAATAGATTCAATATTTGGATTTTCTACAGAGATATTAATTTTCATACTAATGACTGTTATAACAGCAGAATTAGGCATAGCATACATCGTCTGGAAAAAAGCATTGAATAGATGAACGTCTATCGTTGATTTAGATCTATAAACGAACGCGGCTCAGGACCAATATATTTAGCACGAGGACGAATTAAACGATTATCAGATAATTGTTCTAAAATTTGTGAACACCAACCAGAGGCCCTCGAACATGCAAAAATAGGAGTGAACAAATCATCATCAATATTCAACATACTATAAACAGAGGCGGCGTAAAAATCAACATTTGGTTTAATATTCTTTTCCTTAAGGACAAATTGTTCAATTTCATATGACAAATCAAATAAATTACCGCCAAGCTTAGATTGAAGATCTTTTGACATTTCTCGTAAAACAGTTGCTCGAGGATCAATAGTTTTATAGACTCTATGTCCAAAACCCATAATTTTTTCTTTTTGTGCAAACTTGGCTAAAATATAATTATTTATATTTTCAACATCCTTAATTTCACGCAACATTTTAATCACAGCTTCGTTGGCACCACCATGAAGAGTGCCTTTCAGGGTACCAATTGCAGAAGTTACAGCAGAATATACATCAGAAAGAGTAGACATAGTAACTCTTGCGGAAAATGTTGATGCGTTAAAGCCATGATCCGCGTGTAAAATTAAACATTGATCAAGTACACGGGAAGAGAGTTTATCAGGCATATTTCCAGTAAGCATATACAAGAAATTTGATGCATAATCAAGATCTTCGGCAGGAGGAATTATTTCAAGATTATTTCTAGTGCGATGAAAATAAGATAACATAACAGGAATTTGCGCAAGTAATCTAATGGATTTATTCATACTTGCTTCCAGAGAATTATCATTTAGATCAGGATCATAAAGCGATGAATAAGATACAATAGTACGAAGGAAATCCATAACATTCGCGTCTTTAGGGAAATCTTTAATCAGAGAAACGATATTTTCAGAAAGAGATCGATTAGAATATACAAGGTTTGAATATTGATTAAGTTGAGAACTAGAAGGAAGTTCTCCATAAAAAAGGAGGTAAGAAGTTTCTTCAAAAGAACTATTTTTTGCTAAATCAGAAATTTCATAACCGCGATAATATAATTTTCCAGTCAGTCCGTCAATAGAAGTAATATGAGTATCAGAAACCACAACATCNGCTAANCCTTTGGNATTAGAATTNGNNGTCNTATTCATAATAATAAAAATACAACATGGTTTAATATATTTTTATTAAAAATTTTAAATGTTAAATAAACATAATACAATAGAAACAATTAATGGATAAAAAAATTCTGAATCTAGCAGTAGATTTATTAATGTTTTCAGTAGGGTTAGCATTTACAATTGCAGGATCTACATTATATAATGGAAGATGGATAATTTTAATTATAGGATTAATTTTAGTTGNAATTCCAATCAAACGATCACAGGGTTTAGGAAATTTTTCACGTGTTAAAGGGATAAATGAAAAACAAATAGAAGTAAAAATTGAAAAAGATTCATGTATGGGAGTAGCAAGTTGTGTAACAATAGCTCCACAAGTATTCAAGTTAGATGAATCAAATTTAAAATCTTCATTTATGCCATATGCGCCACTAAAACTATTAAATGAAAAAGGNGCCAGTAATCAAACTATATTGGAAGCAGCACAATCTTGTCCATATAAAGCAATAATTATCAAAGATAAAACAACTGNCGAACAAATTTTTCCATAAATATGGCAATTTATAGAACTATTATTTAATTGTTAAACCCAAGGTTTTTATTGTTACAATGTTGAGATTTAATGTGGTTAAAGATGGCACGTGTGGAAACTGAAAGAGTAGCAACTTGGTTTGTATATGCAGCAATAATNAATACAATNTTNGCATTACTTTATGTTACAGTATTTCTACTTCCAGATACTATTGGAAATGGAAACATCCCACCTAAAGGAGATTTATTTTCGCTATCCACTGCAGTAGCAATGTTTCCTGGAACTTGGTTACTAATCGCATTTTTTGTACATATATTCGTAGGAATATTAGGAATGGCAGGCTGGGCAGGAGTTTATTTTATTTCTTCTCGAGTTATGAATAAAAGAACAACTAACACATTACTAGCAAGAGGTCATTTAATTCTTACTGCATTAGGCGTATATGTAACTACAACATTTTTCTCATTAGCAGGATTCATTGGTGGACGAGCAATGTTACCTGAAACAGGATGTGTAGTACTAGTTGACCAATGTATGGGAGCTGGTATGGCAATTGTTCAGACTTTAATTACATTCACGGTAATTCCAACAGGTGCAGGAATGGGATTAGCTTTAACTGGAACTGCAATAGGAATAATAAACATATTAATTACTTTAAGACAAAAAGAATAAACACATGTCAAATACGATAGAAACTAAGATTATCTCAAAATATTTTTTAATATTAACACTAATTAATACAGTCGCTGCAATTTTTTTCACTCTTCCAATTTTAATTCCAACATCAGGAATTCCGTTAATTGTAGGAGTTTTCCCAGGAACTTGGTTACTAATTGGATATTTTTTATTCTTAATAGTTGGAGTTATAGGAATGCTGGGTTGGAGTATAATGTACAATTTAATGGGACCCATGTTTAATAGATCAAGAACATACAAAAAATTAGCAATAATTCAACTGGTATTTATAGAATTATCAATATACGGAGTTGCAAGTACAATATCCTANATAGGATGGAGTGGCGGACAGGCTTTACGCCAAGGATTTTCGGTTGCATCTGTGGGATTTTTAATTGAACCATATGTACTGCCAACAGGAGTTTTTGTATCACTAGTCCTGGTAGGTCAATTATGTGGAATAATTAACATTTTCTCAACGATTAGAATGAAACAATAATTATTTAGTTTCTTGTTTTGACGTAATATTATGAATGTCATGAATTCTAAGAATTGATATAGCAGTTTCTGTTGCACTAGTAAGGAGTTGTTTTTTTACAGAAACAGGTTCAATAATTGATTTATTTTTAATATTACATAAGAGACGATTATTGAGGTCTAAACCGATATATTTTGTTGGAGAAGGATTAGATTTTCTAAGATCGACAAGCAAGTCAATATTACTAAAACCTGAATTAGTAGCTAAAGAAATAGGAATTAACTCGATAGAATCAGAATATGATTTCAGAACTAGTTGTTGAAGATTGTCAATGTTTTGAGAGTAAGTTCTCAATTTCTGTGCTAAAATGAATTCATACCATCCGCCACCAAAAACAAAATAGGGATAACGAATAGATTGTTGTAATAAAATAAGTGTACGTTTTAGAAGGTCCTCAAGTAAATCGCTATGTCGTTGAGTTTGAGTACGGACAAATATGGTATTTGACATATGTTTAACTCCGTCTTTTAAAACAATCCAGTTTTTTTCATCCATCGACTTGAGAGTAGATATATTTGAACAATAACCAAGATTATTATCNTCAAGTTCAGCCAAGTTGTTAGTCATGGTGGCGCCAGTAGATTTCTCAATCATTTCAATATACTTTAACGGAACACGTTTAACTGTAAAAATTCCCAATTCAGATAAACGTGAAGNTAATAAATCATCAATCGTCTTATGGCTGAATAATACATTAGCTCCGATTTGTACCAGATAATCTACGTTCTTTAATAATAATTCTTTTTCCGAGTCTCTAAATTTAGGCAACATTAATGGATCATCAATGTTAATTTCTTTTTTAATTCCATTATTNGAAATTGAAATNGGNGAATGAATAATTGCAATTTTTGCAGATTTAAGATCTGAAGTCATTGTACTAGATAATGGATCTGCGTCAAAAACTACACCGTCGATTAATTTACTATTATCAAGAGAATCACCNCCATTACAAACAATATTTACATAATCAGGCGTGGTTGAATTAGTAAAAGTTGGATCAATTGAATATATAGAATCAAATGTTAATTGAGAAAGTTTAGATGATTCATTTTCGTTAAATTTTGAACGCAATGATGAATAGATTAGTTTTTTCCAATCATTATTGGTTACAATAGGGAGTTTAATATGGTCCAAAAGATCTAACGAAAATTTCAAGGCAGTATTATAACCATCAATAATAATATTTTGATGGATNCCTTTCTCTATATTCAAACGTGCATTATCCAATAGAAAAGAAGTCAAAAGAATGGCAGATATTGTNCCATCTCCTACATTTTTAGTCATAGTTTCAGTGAGATCAAGCATTATTTTTCCAACAGGGTGCTCAAAATTAGATTTCTCAATAATAGTTTTTCCGTCACGAATAATAAAGAAATCNCCATAATTATTTATGGTTAATTTCTCAAGGCCAAAAGGACCAAATGATTTTATAATCATTTGCCCAATTAATTTAGCCGCTTCAAAAAGATTTTGTTGTGAAGTGTTCAATTTAGAGANATGATTATCTCGTAAATTCCTTTGATTCATTTGTTTTCACGAATAAGNGCGACAAAGATTCCAAATACAGCAATTAGAAAACCAATGAAAAATGCTTGACTNAAACCTTCAATATATTGAGCAACAGAAATAGATCCGCCAACATTATAAATATCTGCAGAAAGAAACAACCCAACAGTAGAGGCTCCNATTGCAAGACTAAGAGATTGACCCATATGTCTCATAGTACCCAACATTCCATTTGCAAGACTTCTATCTTGTGAACTAACGGATGAAAGATTTGCATTAGTATTCGGTGCTGCAAATAAGGATAAACCTATACCAAGAATAATTAATGAAACTTCAATAAATAATATTGAAGAATTAATATCNAATCTACTCATAAGAAGAAGAGAAATAGCAACAATACCAAAACCTAAGGCACAAAGTTCTCGAGATGATATAGATTTAGAATATTTACCGACTGCAATTGAAGTAATTACAACACTAAATGGAAAAGCAGATATCATAAATGCAGATTCAATTGGATCAAATAACCGAATCAATTGTAGATATACAGAAATCATCACTAGTGAGTTAAAATGTGAAGTATACATGAATAGTGCGGAAAGATTAGTAGAAAGAAATAATCGGTTTNTACTCATCATCCTAAGGTCTAAAATNGGATTTTTAGAACGATATTCCACTATTANAAAGACAAGTAGAAAAGCAAGGGATAAAACAGGTAGAANTAATAATGGAATNGATATAGCTAAACGCGACCAGATATGAAAATTTCCAAACATTGGAAAGAAAATTTCCTCTATATATAAATCAACACTAGTCCAGCTTTCTTTAGGTCCAAATGTTATTGCGATAAGNAAACAAGATAAAGAAGAGGCAAAAAAGAAAGAACCCAACCAATCCATAGATTGATTGATAGATTTTTTGCTTTCTGAAAGTTTTTTTGATATAATAGGAAGTAAAAGAATCCCCAAAGGCACGTTAATAAAAAATACATTTCTCCATCCAATATATTCAGTAATAACAGCTCCTAATGCAGGTCCTGTAGCAATAGCGAGATAAATTACAGTAACATGAATACTCATAGCAAGACGTCTTTCTTCAGGAGGAAATGCGTCAGTTATTATTGCACGACTATTTACCAACAATAATGCAGCACCAATAGCTTGAATAATTCTAAAAATCAACAACTCAGCCATAGTTTGGGACATTCCACTAAAAAATGAGCCAATTACAAATATAGATAATCCGACTACGAAGTATTTTTTTCGTCCATGAATATCTGAGAAACGTCCAAAGCTAGTCATAAAAGTAGTAAGGACAATTAAATAAATCACAGAAACCCAAATAGCAATATCAATTCCTGTCTTGAAATCTCGTGCAATATTAGGTAGAACAAGAGCAACAATACCAGTATCNAGAGGTGCAAGAAAAGTAGCAATGTTTACTAAAATCAAAGTAAGCCATTTAGGCTCGGAAAGATAATAGGAAATGGGCCTCATATCAAATTACGATATAATAGCTTACTCTATAAATTATTCCAAAAACAATACAAAAAGTCTTAAATCAAGTATTAACTGANTGTTCACGGATTTCTTCTTTAGTAACAATTAGAAGATCAATTCCATCTCCAGAGGCTGAATCTCTGTTAATTGCTGAACGAATAGACTTTGTAGCAAGATCAATAGCTTCTTGTTCAGTCATATTCTTCTTATATTCAGATTCGACNACACCAATTGCCAANTCAGCTCCTGTNCCCACAGTAGCATATTCATCAGGAATAACAGAACCTAATGGATCAAGAACATAAACAGCAGGTTTATCATTTTCAACACCAGCAAGTATAATTTGAGCCATCATTGGAAACCATTTTTGTTGATACATAATAACACCCATGAATTTTGCTACAGAATTTGGAGGTAGAGACTGTTTAGTTTCAAGTTCTGTGATTTTTGCATGAGCAGATACCTCTCTCATCAAAATATTCATATCTGCAATCATACCAGCAGCAGCAGCTCCAACTTTATCAGTAACTTTAAAGACTTTCTTTCCGGAACGACTAACTAAATGAGTNCCATAAGNAACACGCTTCTCGGCGCCGAGAACAATNCCATTGTCAAAAGTTATNCCAACAGCAGTTGCTCCAGGTATTTGATAAGGCATAGCCATATGACAAATCTTATCATTATCCTTTTTAAGGATTAATAATTATTGAATAACAAAATTTATTTTGTTTGTCAATTTTATAACTCATTCCAGTAAGTAACTTAGATATTTCTAAATTAGTCTTTAGATGATTACTAATAAAAGATGTAAGAAAAACAGATGGTTCTTTAGAAATTGATAANAAAGGAATAATCATATCAGCCAAATGATGATCAATAGTACATTTAGAATTATATTCAAAAAGAAATTTTTTTGCGCACGAAATTCCTAATTCATTTTTCGAAATATTTTTATTTCCAACAATATCAGAGGCAATAAAACAGCTAGGCGAAGAATAAGAAATACAAATGGACGAACCAAAGGAACTAGAAGTACAAGATGAACTATTAATTGAATCAACAGAAATATTATGGTTTTCTAAAAATTGTTGTGCTTGTTCACATTGATTAATGAAATTATTCTTATCCAAGGTAGAAATTCCGTCAATAGTAACATTTTCATATTTGGGATTAATCAAATTAATATTGTTAAGTTTTTTAGGTGATTGTATTTCAAAATCTATTTGTCCATTTCCTTTTGGAAAAAAACCGCGTTTTATAATTGACATAGANATAGAAAACCCTAAAGTTTCCAAAACAGGAACAACTAATCGTCGAAAATAATCTGCAGAAGGACTCCAATTAACATCAGTTCCACCTCGAACAGAAAACTGGAATTTTTTTCCGCACAGACTAATTGCTTGAATGACTGATTGCATCAATAAAGTAATACTTCCTGCAGTTCCNATATCAACATNCATATTTTTTGAAAGAACTTTATTGGGAAGAATATTGATTGTGGTAGAATTNAGAGAAAGTCCTTGAGTTTCAGATTGACTAATTTCTGCAATAGTTCGAATAGAAGAAAGATGTTGTGGNCGAAGACCTGGATTATTTCTATTAGCTCGTATATTGTAAATTTCAACAGGTTTTCCAAGAGCAGTTGCTAATGAAACAGACGTTCTTAATATTTGGCCACCTCCTTCGCCTTTAGAACCGTCTATTCTAATCATGATACAACTAACATTAGTAGAGATTTAAATAGAATATCTATNACTAAAAGCAAGGTATGCAAGTTGGAATATTAGTTGGAAGATTTCAACCANTACACANAGGTCATGTCCAAGCAATAGAATTTGCCCTAAAAAATTCAAATAAATTATTCATTGTCGTAGGCAGTGCTGAAAAAAGCAACCAGAAAAGGAATCCATTCACGTTTGAAGAAAGAAAGAAAATGATTGAATTAGCAATAAATGACGAATCATTAGATAAGAAAAGAATTGAAATTATTCCAATTAATGATGCTGAAAATCACGCAGAATGGATATCGTCGATTAAAAAGGCAATAGGAGAATATGGATTAATTTTTACAAACGATGAGATAACTGAAATGTTATTTAGAAAAGACAATGTAAAAGTAATTAATGTACCGCTATTAAATAGAGAAACATTATCCGCTACTGAAGTGAGAAAAAGAATAGAATTAGACAACAATTGGGAGAATCTTGTAACACCAGTAGTTGCAAAATATTTAATCGATATAAATGCTAGTGATAGAATAAAATCTATAACTTAGAAAGATTTTTCAGTGC
>NZOP01000023.1 GCA_002693165.1 Nitrososphaerota archaeon | reverse complement strand
GAATATTATTCCTTTGACTGTCATCTATGATTTAATTATTTTATATATTATTTAACATGTGCAAGGATCACAAGTACAGTTAGTACATTTGCAGTTTGGATTTGAACAGTTTGGGTCCATAATGTATATAGTAATTTGACTGTATTAACTATTTTGTAATTGTAATATAATGCAATTCTGAAACTCCGTTGATGTTAACGACAGATCCGTAATTGATCGTATCTTCGTCTTCCCATGAATAAACACGAGTGTTATCGTATGGAGTTATCCAATTCTTGATAAAGTCGTTCATAATCAGTTGTATAGTTTCTGAATCAGAGTTGTAGGAGAGTTCCTTTTCTTTAAATTTGAAAAGTGATGGAATTTCATCTGGATTCACCACTGTAATTCCGTTTGCAGATAGTATTTCGGTAATCTGTGTTTCTATGCCCTTATCTGAAGAGACCGGAACCCTAGGTTGTAGTGGTTCTAGTGGTTCGTCGACTTGAACTCCACTCAGTTCCAGCAAGAATTGCTCAAAAGCCTCCATCGGTGTATCGCCAAATCCCATGTAATATTCACCAGTGAATGTGGCTCCGATTGCAGCTATGGTAGCTAGTTGAGTCGTAACTCCACCTGAGCCAGCCGTATAAACAGGTATGAAGTAAACGTCATGNTCTCCTATTCGATAAAGAATNTTGTCACCAACTCGGGGATCTCGTANCAATGTCCTCANAGTTTTAAATTCAGGATTTCTTTCCAATGCTTCTAGAATAGCGGTAGGGCCGAGTAACTTTGTATTTGCGTCCAAGGGTATTTCATAAAACGTCATTTGTCCTAGATCATCGAAATCGTTTTCCAGAATCATGTAACCTGCCAAATTTTGTCCTGGTGAACCTCGAAGTTGAAGAGACAACAGGCCAAGAAATTCATTTTCTGTAAAACCTGGAGGTTTTGCAATAATAAAGTAGGTATCAAGGTTGGGAGGAGTCTCAAAGAACTCTCTTGCCTCGATAAANGTGGTTACGTCNGTAATGTGGTAAAANTTGTACATGTTTACACGATAGTTGAANAACTCTTCAGGGTACCGTGTCTGTTCTTTGAGCCAATCTGGAANTTCCGTTTGGATATNATCAGAATACANTGTTTTGAACAGGTTGCTGTAATAATCTTCNCCTAATATGTACAAAGAAACGTCGCCATTGTACGTGTCAATCAACGAGTAACCGACGTGCCTGACAAAATAGTTGTCTGTGCTCCATGGAACTCTTGAGGTATCAAGAGCAGACATTAAAGGCATCAACCAATATGTGTTCTTCCCGTCAGTAACAGGATACATATCAATAGGTTTTCCGTTGGTTTCGTATATGAAATATGGGAATAACAACTCCATTTTCTCGTGAACATCTTTGTATCGCATGGTGTGAATAGTTTCAAAAGGCCTGGCCAGCAACCAATTAGGTTCAAATAGCCAGCTTATTGGAGGAGAGAGATCTATACCTCCAGAACCTGAATATGCATGTCCATTTAGCTCATCNCTACTTTCTCTAGCTGTAGGGAATGCAGACCATACATCAGAGAACAAACCACCCTCGCCATAGTAGATTTTCCTTTGGTCGAAAAATTCTGCGGTGTNAACAATNTTACCATTATGNCCGTCAAGTAATAAAAATCCGTTTGGAACATGAGTATATACAAGATGTTCGTTATACCAAACGTTTGATTGNTCTACTGTATCTGGCAATATTGGTTTCAAAGAGGAACTCCAATACAATGAACCATTAAATCTCAAAATGTCAGTATCTTGGAAATCAACATAAGGTATCAATCCAATTTCGGGTTTCAGTTTTGCTCCAGCTCCATCTAGATCCCATAAACGTATTTTATTCAGAAGATCCGAGTGTTCTTGAATATATGGTTTAATTTCGTTTTGAGGTAAAGGTGATAAACTAAAATTATATGGAACTTCATTGACATNATTTAGATTAGCAAGATATCTGTTTACTTCAATTTCTTGTGCTGAATAAGGACCGTTCCATTCGACTTTTCGTGCATCAGCTATACTTCCTTGAACAGCAATAGCAGAGCCGGTCAGTAATGCAATTAAAATTATTGCNCCAATTCTTAAAGAGTTAATTCGTGATGGTTTGAATATTCTTTTTGTTTTTGATGAGTCAAGATAGGAAAAAATTGCAAAAGNAANNCCGGCNAAGAAGACACCNCCAATCAGGAATTTGGTGTTGTAATCAATATAGGAAGTAAAGAACATGTTAAANGCAGTCCAGATTAGGAATATTGCAACTAATGCTTCAATAATTGAAGTGGGAAGTTTAATTTTACTAAGATCAGGTCCAGTTCTGTTCCAACTCTCAGACGTTTCCGATGATTGCTTAAATTCAGCTCCTATTTCAAAAATTGATGAGGAGATTGATTTTAGAAGTTGAGTCAAGCCAACAAGCAATACTAAACGAGTTCCAAATGCACTAAGTAATGGTGTTATGATTAATGTCAAAGCAGGTATCATAGGAATAACATTTTGTTGTGAAAAACCTNCCGTGGATGGAAGACTAGCAAATGGCAACATGAAAATCGAAAATATTTGTGATAANCCTGAAACCCATCCTTGAGTCATTCCAAGAATAGACATTCCCAGACTAGTGTTAATAAGAAAAACGCTAGCAATTACAACTTTAGTGAGTTGCCATAAAATAAATCGACTTGGAGAAAGTTGAAAGTTTTTAAATTCTTGAACGTTTGTTTTTGTTTCAAGATCGCCAGAATTTCTCATTACCGGTATAACTGTACTTAATACCCATAACAAAATTGATCTTCGATTTATGAAATCAANTCTCACAAAGGAAATCAATGCCANAATTAATCCTCCAATGAAACCATAATATAATGGTCTAATGTATAATTCACCAAATTCCATGAAGTTTAGATAAACAGAAAGAAATTGAGATATTAATGAAGTTAATACGAAAAGAGTTATAATAATTATAAATATCCAAATCCCTCTTCTTGGATTTGGTCTTCCAGTTCCAGTTGTTCCTTCGGGTTCGTAATAATTTTTAAACAAGTTTATAATACAATTATAATCAATAAAAGAATGATTTAACTGTTAAAGTCTAATAAAAAAAAGAATGATTTAACTGTTAAAGTCTAATAGATCGGTTTGGCCCTTGTTTTCAGAAAAGTTTGACACACGCACACCAATTCGGCGTAATTTTTTAGGTTCTTGCGTTAAAAAGTTGGTCAACAGTTCAATACCAGTCTTTGAGATAATATCACTTGAATTTTGATATATTTCAAATGACTTGCTGCGTTGATATATAGTAAGGTCTTCCATTATTGCGGTTATACTAATTGTTTTGAATGTGAGTTGTTTTTCCTTTGTTTGGACAAACAAGTCCTCTGATAAATTAATAATTATGTTTTTAATATCGTCAACTTCTCTGGTNTCTTCTTTTAGAGTCATAATACGTCCAATCTGATCAATTGGTTTCTCTTGTACTGGATCGTCGTCTATTCCGTTTGCTGCTGAATGAAGATAAACTCCGAATTTTTGTCCAAATTCATCAACCAGTGTATTAATATCGCTTTTTGCAAGTTGTTCTATTGTAATAATACTAAGACCTGATAATTTTGATTGTGTCTTGGGGCCAATTCCATAAAGTTTCTCAACGTTTTGAGGAAACAGAAAATCATTCACTTGTTCGGGTGTTATAATTGTAATATTATTGGGTTTTTTGTAGTCGGCGGCCATCTTTGCAATTAGTTTGTTTGGTCCAACACCTATTGAACAGGTTAGTTTTTCAGAGTTCTTAATATCTTCCTGGAGTTTAACTGCGAAAATTTGTGCCTGACTATAAATATTTTCAACGTGTTTTGAAATGTCTATACACGCTTCATCAATACTAAGCTGTTCAAATTTATTGCTGTATTTACGAATAATATTCATTATATTCTCAGAAACAGCTTCATACAAATCGTGATTGGCAGGAATAAACACAGAATCAGTATTATTTAGAAGTCTTTTTGCTTGTTTAATAGAAAGGCCAGATTTAACATTATATTTTCGTGCAATATAATTGGTGGTGGCAACTGCTCCACTATCTGCTGAACGGCCAGAAAATTGACAAACCACGACTGGTTTTGTTTTAAGAGATAAATCACGTGATTCTTCTACTTGAGCATAAAAATAATCCAGATCAAGATGTAGAATTATGCGTTGCATCAAAGTATAATATCATTATTATCTTTAATTAATTTATAAAAGNTATAAAAAATAATAAAATTATTGTCAGGTATGAGAAAGTAAATGAGTGAAAAATTATTAGAATATGATGTAGCTGTTATTGGAGCAGGACCTGCAGGAAGTAATGCAGCTTATGAATGTGCAAAAAATGGTTACAGTGTTATTATATTAGAAGAAGACCCTGTTGTTGGAGTACCTGTACAATGTGGAGAAGGTCTTAGTGTTTTTGCATTACAATATTTAGATATAAAACCAGAAGATGAATTTGTTGCAAGAAANATTTCAACTTTAAGAGTAATTTTTTCAAATGGTAACTGGATGNCAGTACATGATGGAGGTTATGAATTAGATAGGGACAANTTTGATCAGTTTTTAGTAAAACGAGCAACTAAAGCAGGAAGTGATTTGTATACTTCAGCCAGAGTTGTTGATTTTGATTTAAAAAATAAAATATTAAAAGTCACGTATCAAAAAAATATTTTACAAGTAAAAAGTAAAATAGTAATCGGAGCTGATGGGCCAAAATCAAATATTGCATATTGGTCNGGTTTGTTAAAGAAAGAAAAATGGCGAAAAAAATTAATCCGTGCATATGAATTAAAAATGGAAGGAGTAGANGTAGATGGTTTTGATATGTATTTTGATTCAGAAATTGCACCAGAGGGTTATGTTTGGATTTTTGAAAAAGGNGAATCAATAGCTAATGTTGGAATTGCAACTACAGCTACCGATGGTGTGAAACGGTTAGATAATTTTATTCAACAAAAAAATATCAAAGGTAAAGTTATACACAAAACTGCCGGCGCAATTCCATATATGGGTCCATTGGAAAAAACTTATGCTGATGGAGTTTTAATTGCTGGAGATGCAGCAGGGCATACAAACCCTGTGTTTTTAGGTGGTATATCTACGGCAATGCAAACAGGTAGGTTAGCAGGTAAGGTTGCTTCTGAATCTTTAAGGGCAGGAGACTTTTCATCCAAGTTTCTTTCCAGGTATCAAAAACAATGGAAAAANATGCCACTGGCTGATAAGTCATTATTAAAAACGGCCAAAGTTATGCGAGCATTTACCCCGGAAAAATGGGAAAAGATGGGAGAGTTGGTTGGGAAAAGTGATGTTACAAACATCACTACATTAGGAAAAATTAAAGTAATAATCAAAGTGTTTTCTCCAAAATATTGGAGTTTGATAACGGTGGTGCCATATATGCCAACAGTAATGAAAGCATTTTCTATAACTAGAAAGTGGGGTTGGTAGATTATCGCGATGAAAAATTCATCACGATAATCAATATTGTTGCTTATAGTTTGAAAAAGTCGTCGACTGATGTTCCTGAAGCTGTAGAGGATTCTGAAGATGGAGNTGGGAATTTTTCTTCATTGTTTACTTCAGCTACTGCTGCTGCTTCAGCTAATATACTATCAGTTTCGGCACTAGATGATTCAATTAATGGTGCAGATCCGTTAAGTTGGCCGGCTTCTGTAATTAATCCATTCATCATTTCGCCAAGTTGTGTCATTTCTGAACTGGCTTCAGGCAGAATGCCAGTNATAGAACTACGCATTTGTTTAACTACGGAAGCAATTGGTGTTATAGAAGTTACTATATCACCGAAGTCTTGTACTGTTCCCATTCTCAAATTAATTTGTTCTAGAACTAATTTCATTTGAGTAACGTTACTAGTAATTTTTCGTAGTTCAGCTAATTCGTTTGCAAAAGCTGCTGCGCGGTCGTTATCATGTTTTTGGGTTGCCTCAACGATTTTATTGAATAATGATGTGTCTTGTACTTTAAGTCCAGATTGTTTCTGATCTAATCTGGAAATNAATGTTTGCATTGATCGTTGTGTGGTATCNATGCGGTTACGTAATGGTTGTTGAGGTGTTACTTTACCTTTGACCTTTGACATTAAAGGTTCCTTTTTTTCTTGGGTATTCCAATTATTGAGTATACTCATTAGTATCAAATAAATAAAGGAAAATTACAAATAAACAAAGAAAGATTAACAAGGTTGAACAAAAGTGTCAATCAAAATTTATTTTTTAAACCTAATGAGAAATTTTTTTTAAAAATTCTTAGCGATGTGCTTACATATTACGAATTTTATACAGTTTCAAGGCCATGAATAGTAAGCAACGCATGTTGATTTTCTTTGGAATTTTATTTTTAGTGTTTTCAATTTTTATTGTTGATCAGTTTAGTAATATTCCAAAAAACGATCCACTTAATCAAACAAACTTTGTTGTTGTGAATGATCATATAATTATTATTGAATTAGCTGNAACAGAAGAAGAAAGGCGAAGAGGTTTAATGGGGAGAGAAAAATTAGCTGATAATAATGAATTTCCTGGAGCAATTACAGGAATGTTATTTGTGTTTGAAGAAGAATTGAAACACTCTTTTTGGATGAAAAATATGACAATTAGTTTAGATATGATTTGGATTGACTCTGAGGGAGTAGTAGTTCATATAGAAAAAAATGTTCAGCCATGTGTGAATAACCCTTGTGAAATATTTGCACCGAATAATAGTGCATTATATGTGTTAGAAGTTAATTCAGGAATAGCTGATAAACTGGATATACAACAAGGAACTACAATAGAAATATCATTAAATGCATAAGCTAATTCAAAAAAATACCAGTTGTATAAAAGTAGATTTTATTTTTCAAAAAAAACAGGAGGAAGGTTTAATTCTATCAGACAATATTATTCTTGTATGGCAAAGTCGGGGGACAACAGATTTAAAAGCACAACTGAAGAAGTTGAATATTTATTATCAAAGTATCCTGAAGCAAAAAATAATGATTTTTATTTGCAATGGGTTTGGTTAAAAGATATCGAAGGATTAGATCTACCGGAGATGCAATGGAGAAAGTTCCAGCAACTCTCAGGAAAGATGGGAAGTATACGTNGAGCTAGACAAAAAGTTCAGAGTTTGGGTAAACATCTTCCAAGTGATGAAAAAATCTTNCAAAGAAGAAAACGTTGGAGAAATATAAGATTGCAAGAAAGAAAGTTATTAGAACCTCTTATGTCAAAAAATACAACTAAAGCATAACTGTCATATAATTACAAGTAAAATTTCTAATCAGCTGTAATCAAAGATTTATTATTTATACGGCAATAACTTTCGTGTGGTTCATAAAGTTATCATACTTGGGTCTGGTCCAGCTGGGTTAACTGCTGCGTTGTATGCGGCTAGAGCTAACCTAAATCCTCTTGTTCTAGGGGGTTTAGAATGGGGAGGACAGTTNATGTTAACTACAGAGGTAGAAAATTATCCGGGTTTTATTGACGGTATCAATGGTCCAGATTTGATGGAAAATTTTAAAAAACAAGCAGAAAGATTTGGAGCAAAAATAATTAATTCAAATGTCACGTCTGTAGATTTTTCAAATAAACCACTTAAAGTGTTTGTTGGAAAAGAAGTATATGAAACACAAACTGTAATAATTGCAACTGGTGCCAGTGCAAAATGGTTAGGTTTAGAAAATGAACAAAAATTTATTGGTAAAGGTATTTCTTCTTGTGCAACTTGTGATGGATTCTTTTTCAAAGATAAAGAGATCGCATTGGTAGGAGGCGGTGATTCTGCAATGGAAGAAGCTTTGTTTCTTACAAAGTTTGCGAGTAAAGTAACNGTGGTGCATAGAAGAGATAAATTACGTGCAAGTAAAATTATGCAAGATCGTGCATTTGCAAATGACAAAATTGAATTTATTTGGGATTCGGAAATTGTGGATGTGTTAGGAAATAATAATGTAGAGGGAGTAAAAATTAAAAATATTAAAACAAATGAATCCAGCGTGTGTAAAGTAAATGGATTGTTTGTTGCTATTGGGCATATACCAAATACAAATTTCTTAAAAGAACAGATTGATTTGGATGAAAAAGGATATGTCGTGTGTAATGGAACAGCAACAAANGTAGAAGGTGTTTTTGTTGCTGGTGATGTTCATGATTTTCGTTATAGACAAGCAGTAACTGCTGCAGGACATGGTTGTGAAGCAGCAATAGATGTCGAAAAATATATTGAAGTTAATGGTTTGTAAAAAAATTTGTCCGGAAAATTCAAAAGAATGTCAATTCTTTAGACATTAATTTCTGAAATCAAACATTTTTCTTCGGTTGTCCGTAATTTAGAATCCAGAGCTTGAACGCAAAATTCATAATTACCAGCTTTAATTTCCATAATTTGATAGTTTAACACGATAGGGACGACTCCGTTTTCTAATGCATGAATGATATCATCAGGATTATCTGCGCCAAATAGAATGATATTGGGATTATNACAGTTAATTGGAAGATCTAGAATTACATTATTGTCACAAGCAGTTTGAGTTATTTGGAAAGGAAATGATTGAGGTTCNTTTTCGTTAACTTGGAGTTGCCATTGTGTATAACCTCCAACAATATCCACATTAAGGAGATAGACTGTTCCATAATCAGTATTTTGTTTTAGAAATTCTATTGTGATTAAAGGAGGTTCTATAGTAAATGCTGTATTGTCACAAACATAGTCTAGAATTAGATTAACACTATTCATGGCCGCAATGCAAACAGAATAAGCTCCTGGAAATAAGACTAGATTGTTAGCATGAAGCTCCAAATCGTCAATAAAAATATCTTGAGATCCGTCACGATCACTTCTTATTGCGTTATTAGATTCTAAATCAGCGATCAGGTATTCGAGGGTTGAGCTAACCCCGTATATAATATTCCAATGATGGAATGTTCCATCAATATTAACATGAACATTAAGATCATGTCCGTTCTTTTGAGAATTTAATTGCATATCAATAGTATTAATTGAAGCTTTTGTTGGTGGAGGGGGTTGTATTACTTGAGGCTGATCCACTTCTGATAAGACTTCTTCAACGGGTTCTATCTGTGGCTGAATGTCGGTAGTAANGTCTTCTCCAAATCCAAAAAAGAACGCATATCCTAAAAGTCCAAGGGTTGTAATTACAAATCCGAGTTTTACTACAGTTCCTAAGATGTTTGTAGATTTGTCGGACATGTTTTTAGTTTCCATTTGTAATAAAAAAGTCCATCTATTACAGTATCAGTTTTTATATTCGGTTTCTTAAAATAATACAGAGTTATGAAAACGGAAAATCCAATGAAGAATGATTCTGTAATTTCTGGGTGTGGAGGTGTGGTTTTTGCAGAGGATAAGATTCTTTTTATCCTAAAAAATGACAAATGGGACCTTCCTAAAGGAAAAATCGAGGGATCTGAGACAAAGGAAGAAACTGCGTTGAGGGAAATCACTGAAGAGACAGATTTGGTAAAAACTGACTTGGAAATTGTTGAAAAGCTGCCTACTACGTATTACTATAAGATAATTGACGGAGTAAAACGACTGAAAAAAACTAATTGGTTTTTCGTTAAATATACAGGAGATATGAATGCGAGTATGAAATCAGACGGGGAAGAGGGCATAATGGAATGTCGTTGGATTGGTTTTGATGATTTGGGTACTGTATATCAAAACACTCACATACGAATAATTTACTTGATGGATTTTGTTAATCAAAAGTATCAGTTGTGGGATTAATTAATGTCAGGAAATGTTGTTTTGTTTATGTATTTTTTTTATGTTTCTGTATTTAATTAATAAAAATGTATTAAAAAACAGAATAGCTTGAGTAAACAAGTTATCTTTATTCAGGTGAACTGTCAAGTTTGGTAAAAGACTTGCAGTTCAGTTCTCCTGATTGTTAAAATTTATAATTATATTAAAAATGTAATCTTTCAGCTAATGTTTTGAGTTCATTGTCTGTAGGTCGGTCCATTTTGCCATTGGCAAGAACAATGTTTATTGGGCCTCCTCCATCGGATTCTTCTCTTGGTATTATATGAACATGAACGTGAGGAATTTCTTGTCCGCTTTCTTTACCATTATGTATGCCAAGTGTTGTTGCTGGTTTATTCATTTTTTCTCGTATTTGTTTTGAAATTTTTATTGTAGATAAAAAAACAGCAGAAGCGTCTTCTTCATTCATCTCTTCAACATATTTAGAATGGTTTTTAGGAATTACTAAAGTATGTCCTTCACTGATCGGTGATATATCAAGAAACGCAAATGTTTTGTCGTCTTCATAAATTTTATGAGATGGGATTTCTCCTGCAATAATCTTACAAAATAAACAGTCCATATTTTTTAATTTTATATTAAATGGTATTAAGGTTTTTTAAGCATGTTCCCACAAAAATAGCTGGTTTGTCCACGAAAAGNTATNTCATAGGATTGGGGNTTNTTGTAATTATTTTTCTTGTATACATAACGNGTGTATATCTAGCAAACCGATCATTTCTATCTTGAATTTTTATATTAAACGGTATTAAGGTTTTTTAAGTATATTCCCACAAAAATAGCTGATTTGTCCACGAAAAAGTATATCATAGGATTGGGGCTTGTTGTAATTATTTTACTGGGCGTGAGTGTTGTTATGAATGGTAATAACGTACCTGATGAAGAAGTGGAAGAAAGGCAAGAAGATGTACAAGTAGAAAATCCAGATTTTGTGAGGTTACGTGGACAAGTAATTGCTGTTGGCGCTGTTAATGTACACAATATAATTTTTGAAGTTGGTGATAAAAATTTTACGACTACAGTTGATACGTATCAGTATAACGCTTATGAAATTACAATACCGAATGATGAGACTTATCGTGTGATTATGGAATATACGGATAGATTGAAAGATAGAGGGTTGTTGTTTTGTATCCAGGATTCTGTGCATATACTGTCTGATGAATTTAACATGATAAGAAATTTTGATTGTGATGAAAATTAACTATTTGTTAATTGTATCAACTAAATGAACTTTTTAGTTTGTCTTTGTTAAGGTATTAATAATGCAAACTCATGAAATTGTGAACTTTCTGTTAAAAAAAGGGTTTCAGACTACTCCTGACGCAATAGATTANTTTCTAAAAATTTCAGATGTAGAATTTTCTTTGTTGGTATCTAAAATAATTAGGGAGAAAACNAGGAATGNTTCTGGTAATTTTGTTATTACGTTAAAGGACATTCAAGACAATACTAAAGAGGAAAAGGTAAGTTTAGGGAGAGGCGGTGATCAATTTACAATTCTTGAAGGTAATGAGGAAGTTGCTGAGCGTTTAGAGGGGGTAACTGGTTATCATAAATTAATGACCGATCGGTTTGCTAGATATAAACGCATTATGTACAAAAGACCTGATTCTGTAAAAGTAATAAAAATACAATTATTAAAAACACATACTGACTCGGAAGAATACAAAATAGCTGGTTTGTTAAGCAATAAAACAAAGAGAGAAAAATCGTATGAAATTGCTATTGAAGACGAGTCTGGAACTATTTCTCTGCTAGCAGTTGATGCTGTCAACATACACAAGGTTGAGACTTTTTTGGTTGATCAGATGGTTATTTGTGATGTTGTTTACAATAGTAATTTTGGTAGATATATCGTAAAAAATTGCTATTCTTTGGATATTCCAACTGAAGTGTTCCAACCTTCTGATAATAAACAGGTTTATGGTGTTTTCTTATCCGATATACATGTAGGAAGTAAAACATTCTTGGATGANGCTTTTCATCGTTTTCTTGATTGGATTTGTGGTAAATCAGGAGATGAAGATATTGTCTCAAAGATACGGTATGTTGTAGTGGCTGGAGATGTAGTGGATGGAATTGGTNTATATCCCGGGCAAGAGGATGAACTTACAGAATTGGATATTACTAAACAATATGAACAATTCGCTGATTTGATATCACGAATACCTTCTCATATAACCATTTTTGTGTCACCNGGTAATCATGATGCAACAAGACATGCGTTACCACAACCATCTATTTTCAAAAAATATGCGTCTCGTCTTTATAAAATGAATAATGTTGTAATGCTTGGTGATCCTTGTTCATTGCGTGTAAACGGTGTGAATATCCTCGTTTACCATGGCCATAGTTTACCAGATATTGTCGGTTCTAGCCCTGGTATCACATTTGACAAACCTGCTGAGGCTATGAAGGTCCTTTTGAAAGCCCGTCACCTNGCCCCAACTCATGGAACTAATACTGTTGTTGCACTTGAAGAACAAGATAAATTGGTAATAGATGAAATTCCTGATATATTTCATTGTGGACACGTTCACACGGTTCAAACTCTAAATTATAAAGGCACTCTTTTAATTAATTCTGGTACCTGGCAGTCTCAAACTGGTTATCAAAGAAGGTTAGGAATAATTCCTCATCCTGCGATAGCAGTAGTTGCAGATTTATCTACTTTAGAGGTTGTTGCAATGAAACGGTTTGCGGATTAATTTTTGAATAAATGTATCTCGGTTTTTAAACCCAATTCAATGTTGTTTTCCTTAATGAAACCAGCGTGNGTTTCAATCAGGTATTTNCCTTCACTTCTTGATATATGACATTTTTCTAGTCTTTCTATGTAATTCATTTTATCCGCGTTTTCACAATATTCAACAGATTCTAATTGTACGATCTCAAATTTTTCATTGAGCCAGATAACATCAGTTCCAGTAGATACATGATCGTTAAAGTACTCGTGTAATGTAGAGGATTTGAAGATAAACAAAAGAACCTGGTCAGGTGGGAGAGATTCATAAAGTCCTATAAAGTCTTCTTCGGTAAGTTCTTCAACATTAAATGTTTTATAGATTAAGAATTTTTGGTTGTTAATTAGGATGGTCCTTCCTTCTGTTGGTTCTTTTATTGTAAATGTCTGGTTTATAATTTGACCAACGAGNCGGTGNNCTGGATCAACTGCTGCTACTCGAACAGTATGGNTACCNGGAGGGACNGAATCAAATNTATATTTGTTCGGGTTACTTACTCCCTGGCCTTCAATTGAATTTGCTTCTCCGATTGGAAAATCGTCGTTCAGAATTATTCTCCAATGATCCCAAGGTCCTACTATAGATACGTAAACAGTTACGGTGTTTTCATTAACTTCGATTGACTCGATTGAGATTTGTGTTTTATCGTAAATATTTGTGGTTTTNTTAGTAGTNTTTTCTTGTTCTGCAATATCNTTGTCTATNTCGGAANTACTGATTATAGATTCGTTGTTAATATATAATCCAATAATCAGAGATGCAATTATTATCATCCCAATTGTGAGTAATTTGTTATTCACAATTAGTAGTTTTAGGCCGGGTTTTTATAGAGTTTGTGTATTTTAGAAAATATGGCATCAGATGATAAGTTAGGTAGAGGTTCTGGTTCTGCTGGTACTACTTTTTGTGAGTCTTGTAGAAAGAATACCTATAACCCAAAGCGTAAAGTTTGTAGAAATTGCCGTGGAAGAAATGCTAGAGACGGTCCTTTAGGATTTTAGGTTTAATTATTTATGAATACTAAACAAGTTGCAATCAGTATTATTGTTGTAGCTTTGTTAGGAAGTGGTATTTGGTGGTATCTATCAGAACCAATTACAGAGAATTCTATAGTACCTGAACCTGTTCTGGAACCAGTTCCTGAACCTATAGTGGTGGAACCTAAATCTGAACCGGTTCTTGAGCCAGTAATTGAACCAATTCCTGAACCTAGATCTAAACCTGTTCCTGAACCTATAGTGATGGAACCTGTGGTGGAACCTATTCCTGAACCAATAGTAGAACCTATTCCTGAACCAATAGTAGAACCGGTTGATGAACCTGAACCAGAAGAATCAGGTCCACGAATTATTATTACTCTTCCGTTTGATCCTCAAAGCACNCTTCCTNATGGTATGATGCCAATGGGTGAAACNGTACATCATGAAGCAGAATTTGGTGGTCATGCAGGAATAGATTTTCAGTGGGTTAACCCTGATGAGCCTCCTAAATTTTATTCTTCAGCAGAGGGTGAGATTGTAGAATTAGTACANGATGGTAATGATTGGAGGATAGTGTTATTTCATACTGGTTATGATAACAAATATTATACTAAATATAATGTTGGGTCTTATAATACTGAACTTGAAGTCGGCGATGTAGTTGAAAAATTTACTTTTCTAGGTATAGTACCAAGCCCTCATCCTGAAGATAATATGTTTGGAACTCATTGGGAATTTGGACTTGCTTGTGCAGAGTATCGTAATGGTGAGTTAGTAGANGAGTGTCGTTTTGGATTCCATGGTCCGCGTTTATGTCCTTTAACGTATTTTGATGAAGATTCNCTCATTCTTATAGAAACGATTTGGGAAACTGCCAAGTATAAGGATAAGGATGAATTTCCTCTTATATGTAATCTCGCTTATGAAGGATTGGATGCAGAAGCTTTGGCTAATGTTGATTTACAGAATGTAGAAGACTTTGTATTAAGAAGTAATAGTTTTGAGGATGAAGAGAGAATTCCAATACGATTCACTTGTGATGGAGTGGATATATCTCCTCATTTAGAGTGGATTGGTGCACCTTCTGGTACTGTATCATTTGCACTTGAAATGCATGATCCTGACGCTCCAAGATCTGGAGGTTGGACTCATTGGATAGTATTTGATATCGGACCTGAAGTAACTTCTGTGGAAGTTGATTCGGTTCCAGAGGGAGGTAAGGAAGCAAGAAACAGTTTTAGTCGAACTCCTTATGGAGGTCCATGTCCTCCGTCAGGGACACACCGATATGTATTCAAGATATATGCATTAGATATTGAATTAGGATCGGTTAGTAGCTTACAAGATTTGCATAATAAAATTGAAGGGCATATTATTGCAGAAGCAAAATTAACTGGATTGTATTCTAGAAGATAGATTTATTATTTTTTATAAATTAGGAGTGTGTATAAAATAACTAAAATTCTAATAAAAATTGAGGATGCCTTGAAAAAATTAGAGGTAATTAATCCAAATAAAGGAAGAATCGCCAAGTTTACTTTTAATTATATTCGTCCTTGGATATTTGGATGTGGTATAGTAAAGTCATTAATTGATCGAAATAAGAAAAAGAATTAATTAATTAGATAGGTAATGTTCTGATANNTCTTTTCTAAATTTTATTCNTGGTTTACTTTCCTACGTTGACTATTGGATTAGCTTCCCTGTCAGATGTCAGCGTGACAAGAAGATTGTTGATTAATTCTATTCTATGTTCGTCGGAAAGATTAATGCCTTGCTTTTTGTAGTGTGTGAGTACATCATCTACTATACCAAGAGCACCTTCAACTAGGCGACGTCGTGCGAATAACACAGCTTCTGCCTGCTGACGTCTCAGCATAGCAACAGCGATTTCTGGGGAATAGGCCAGGTGAGAAATTTTGGCGTCTTTGATGAAAATGCCTGCAATTTGAAGTTTTTCTTGCAGTTCACTTACGAGTTTCTCAGTAATTTCCCCTGTGCTTCCACGTAATGATGTTTTGTCTTCTGCGTCGTATGGATATTGTGCAGCAATTGATCGTATTACAATTTCACTTTGGTTGGAAATGAATTCTTGATATGCGTCAACCGTGAAAATAGCTTTTGCTGCGTTTTCTACACGCCATACAATTACAGATCCGATTTCAATAGGGTTGCCGTTTGAATCGTTTACTTTGAGTTTTGGTGATGTAAAATTAATAAATCGTAATGAGACGTTTTGTTTTTTGGTAATAGGAATTGTCCAAACCAATCCATTCTTAGTAACAGTTCCCATATAACGTCCAAAGAATGTCACAACCCGTGATTCATTTGGGTTTATTATGGTAAATCCTGTTCCCAGTATGAGAAGTAAAATGCTAACGAATGGAAGGGTTATTTCTCCACCTACTCCAACAGCTGTTAATGCTAAAACAATCATTAAAGCAAGTATTATGAAACCGTTGACTGATAATGCTGGTCTATCGATTATATCTTCCATTAGTATCTAGTTTCAGTGTGTTTCTAAAGTATTTGAAATTGTCTTATTTAATCTTAAGGGTTTAAAGAAGGAATAAAATGCCGAACCCTGATCGAAGCTCGCCGAAGAGTTTCAGCGTAGCTTGATAGAGTCCGACAAAAAAAACTAACTTTTACATATATTAAAATTTTACGTCATTACTGTAGAAAATGAAAGATTAACTCGTTTTATATCAAGAGAATCTTGGCGGTAGAATCGTCAGAAAGTACTTTATTTATAATATCTTGAGAAATATATGATGATATTTTTTTGGTTCTGCCATGCCTGCCTTGGTTTATAATACTGGCATTTACCAAGCCCTGGGTATCTAATTCACTCAGTAAACCACTAATCCTTCTCTGGGTAAGGGGATCTAAACCTGTTTTTTTACAGAGTCTTTGATAGTTATTATAAACATCTCCAGTAGTTGAAGTTTCTTTGCCACTACTTACTGCATATAAAACAGTCTTTTCGTGTATTGGTAGTGTTTTGATTGCTTGATATATACGGTCTTTATCGATTTTTTGTGATGCTTCGCGTACGTATTTTTCGTGTACGATTTTTTCGTCGTTTCTTTCCGCAAGTTCTCCTGCAACGCGTAATAATTCAATAGCTCGCCTGGCGTCGCCGTGTTCGGAACCAGCAAGAGCCGAACATAGGTTTGTTGTTCCTGGTGGTACACATTTAGATTTAAATGCAGATTCGATTCGTTTGTTTAAAATTGAGGAAAGTTGGGTTACCGTATATGGAGGAAATAAAATTTCTTCTTCGTTAAGACTGGAAAGGACTCTCGGATCTAAAAAGTTCTTGAAATTCAAATCATTTGATATTCCCATAATGGAAATAAAACCAGCCCCTAAGTGTTCTGAGCTTCTGGTTAAAGAATATAACATATCGTCATTGGATGATTTTGAATGGGTTGCTAAATAATCTATTTCATCGATTATGAAGATAACTTTGAGATTGTTTTCAGAGATGTTGTTATAGATTCTCTGAAGTACTTCACTTATCGGTAATCCTGTAAATGGCATATCCATTCCTAAAGAATGGGCTAAATCTACTAAAACTCGATATTCGCTGCCTGCTAACCGAGCGTTGGAATAAGCGACAGAAATTGATTTAGAGTGTTTTTTTGTTGTTTCCTCAAATTTATTTAATACATATTTAGCGACTGCAGTTTTTCCGCTACCTGTTTTACCATATAATAATAGATTAGACGGTTTAGATTCCTGTAAAATTGGAGATAGGATTTGACCGATTGAAGTTATCTGCTCGTCACGAAAGGGTAAATCTTGGGGTATAAAATCTGTCCTAAGGGCCTGACGATCAATAAAAAGTGTATCACCTGTAAGAGCCTTATTAAAAATGGAATCTAGGACGTCGTTTTTCCCTGTTTGCATGTAAGTAATGGGTTATAGTATAATCTATCTTATTATTGTGGTTTTTCTTGACAAATGGGTTAAGATTGGGATGTTTGGGTGTTTGATGGGATTATGAGCCATAAGAAAAGATACATAAAAATTCCTGAACCGTCGGGTGCTAATAACATAGCAGCCAGGATTAGAAATCTAACTTTAGTAATTTGACGTGAACTTGGTTTTGTGTAAATTAAATGCGCTACCATTTCTGTTATACCTGCTACGTACCCAGTTTTTTTATATCGATATAGGTTTCCTAAACCTATCCTTTTAGCAAATTTAATAGGTGTATTAGGAACTNTANCNAAAGATGGTAACATTANTCGTTNTCCTCNACGAATTAAGTTATTTGATTATCTGANATGCAACAATANCCAATTTGTGAATGATTTTTTANACANTTTANTAGGTTCATNGATATCAACAAATTATTCTGTTGTTAAATTAATTGGACGTAATTTTCTATAAGACCANCCAGTTCTTGTTTTTTCTCTGTTTAACATACCACGATCATAAAGACGGCCCANGTATGTTGCTATTGTACTAATTGGNATNTNGTCGTTGTATTCTGCTTTATAACATGAAATCATATCCTGACTTGTAAAACTACCAAGTGGAAAGTCTGTTTCTATTAAGCTGCAGACCTTACCAAAGACAGTATTTCCTTGTGGAATTTCCAAATCGTGGTTAATTGGTTCGTCCTTCATAAGGTCCATAATTTGATTAAATTTTGAAAGTTGATTATTGTTCATGGATCCGTTAAAGGTAAAGGTGAATTTACCTCCATGACCATCATCAACTTCCATTTTAACACGTTTCATTATTTCTTTTAACAACAAGTCTGATATGTAGAGTTAGATGTGAATGTGTGAACATGTGAGTAAAAAACTGTTGACAAGCGTAAAATAAGGTTATATTCACAAGTTTTCACTTTCGAAAGTGAACCTAGATATGATAAAACACTGAAATTGTTACAGTGGAAATGAAGGGGTCTTAATTTAATTAGTAAGATTGTGAAGAAATGATTTTTGTGTTCCAGTGGAAATAATGGGGTCTAAATGGATTTATTTTAATTGGTTTTTATGATTTTGTTCACAATTATATTAACCCTGAGACCCTATATTTCCAGTCTACCTGATCATTATAAAATTAGGTTCAAATTTAATTATTTTTAATATATTTCATAACTTAGTTAAATTTTATTTACTAACTAATTTATTCTAACTTCATACGTAACAAGAGCGAGCTTTAATCTCTATTAACATTAAATTATTATTCATCTACAATCTTTAATCTCCAAAGGAAATATCCCCCCTCCCCGTTAACACAAAAATTTTACATAATTTAAAAAAAATTTAATAATAATATTTATAAAAAATAATTCAAATATTCATATATCAACAATTCACTAATTACCCCCTACTATTTTCACAAAAAACACATGAAATTCAATAATTATTATTATTACATTAAAATTCTAATTCAGTAGACAACTGATCAGGAATCTGACACAAAACCTGGCCATCTTTTGTTCTTTTTACTACAACACCCTTTCTTACTAAAGTAGAAACCACCCGACTAGTATGTTCCCTAGATTTACCAATCTCCTCACGTACCTTTGATAGCGGCTTTGGTCCATCCTGTAAAAATTCTATTACATGTTTTTCAGTGTCTGAAAGCGTGATATCACTAATATCATGTTTAACATCACGTATATCAAACTGATTAACATCAGTAAATACAGGCTTAATACCTGGTATAGACCTTGATTTAGTTCTTAATTCCAACAATTCAACCCGCATCATTAAATTAATAAGACGTTCTTCTTTTAACTCTATAGACTTATTGATCGAGGCTACAATATCACTCAACATATCTGCCGCTAACATTTGTTGTTGAAAACGAGTTATGTAATTACGACCTAAAAACGATATTATAATCGATACGATAAAACCTAATAATACAAAACCTAATACCTGAACAATATCACTTGATGTCAATCATATCACATATAACATCACAATTAAATAACCTTATCGCCAGTTATCCTATCACATATTTCATTAATAATATCATCTATTTCATCAATAACCTCAACTGGAATTTCAATATCCTTTAATGAATTCAATCTCTCAGAAAGATCAGTAAACGAGCTTATAGTATTTGTATCCAAAACACCCAGGTATATCACTAATAATAACGTATTAAGAGACTTCCTAAAGTTGTTTTTCGCCTGGCTTAACGTTCGTAAGTATGAGCCTTTAGAAACAGGTCCAGAATCTCTCATCTTTATAATCTCGTTTAATGAATATCCTTCAATTCTATACTGAAATGCCAACATTAAACTATCAATTTGTGGTTTTGTAAAATGACTATTACCTAAAATTATTTCAAGAAGTTTATCATCATCAATAAGATCATCAATCATAATTTACGTTATACAAAATTGTATAATAAACATTAATTTAATAAAAAAATAATTTTTACTAAATTTAATAATAAATAATAAAATTTATTTATAAAATACCTTAAAATTAACAAATAATTCGATAAACAGTTTATATCTTCATATAATAATAGAATAATAATGGGACGAAAACGAAAAAAAATAATCCGTATTACTAAAAAACTACCTAAAGTTTACAACTGTCCAAGTTGTGGACGTGTTTCTATGCGTATCAATCGTAAGATTGTTAAAGAAGAGAATCCAGTAATTGAACCTGGTAAAATGAATAAAAAATTATATGATATTGAAGTGCTCTGTGGCGACTGTAAAGTTACAAAGAGCTATCAAAACCGTAAGGAACCTATAGATATTTACAATGACTTTGTTGACTGGTTTATGAAAGAAGGCATTACAACATGAAAATAGGTACAGTTGAGAAACTACTACAAAAAGCATCAAAACAAGGAACACTTTGTTTTACACTTTTAGACTCTCAAAGTACCTCTACCAAAGAACTTCCAGACATGATTAAAGCAATTGAAAAGAGCAAGGCAACAGCAATCTTCGTAGGCGGATCAACGATTTCCGATCAGGTTGAAATTGAAGCATTTGTTAACACAATAAAGAAATTATCAGATTTACCAGTTATCCTGTTTCCAGGGAACATCTCTGGTGTAGCATCAAACGCAGACGCTATATTGTTTATGTCACTACTAAATTCTGATAATCCATATTTTATAACGGAAGCACAAGCTTTGGGCGCAATTTCGGTTAAAAAATATAAAATTGAACCTCTACCAACCGCCTATATTATAGTTGGTGAAGGAGGTGGAGCTGGTTTCATTGGACGGGCAAGAGGAATTCCTACTGATAAACCTGAGATTGCAGGAAT
Organism: Nitrososphaerota archaeon; assembly: GCA_002693165.1. The sequence goes on along the minus strand of NZOP01000023.1, from coordinate 2,201 downwards.
GTATGCTCTTGCAGCAGAATTCATGGGAATGAGATTTTTATACCTAGAATCAGGTTCAGGTGCAAAACAAACAATACCAATTAAGACCATCCAAACAGTCAGAAAATTATATAACGGCTTTCTAATGGTCGGTGGTGGAATTAAAGACGCTTCTACAGCAAAAAAAATTGCAAAAACAGGTGTAGACGCAATAATTATTGGCTCAATATTAGAGACAAAGAACTACAAGACAATCCTGCCAAAAATCACAAAAGCAATTCAATTAAAATAACTAAAAACTGCTTTGTTCACTTGTATGCTGGCCTTATCACTATGTCTTAATTTAAATCGTAACAAAACCAATTTTTAAACATGAAAACTAATCCAAACATAAAAAAATACATTATTGTTGGATTAGTAATTGCCATAATACCAATGATACTTGGTCTAATAGTAGGTCAAGTACTTGAAACATACAACACCGACAATGGCCCTATAATTGTTATGGCAGCTGTTATTGCAATAGTTGTTTTGATTTCAGTTTTTATAATTAGTGGTAGAGTCGAATCACATTCCAATACTTAAACCAATAAACACGATATACAACAAATGATAGGCCATTAATTTAGTAATTTATCCAACATCCCAACATCAGTAACAGGTAACTTACAAACAAAATCATTACACACATAAGCAGTCGTCAAACCATCAATTTGTTTTTTATCATTTAATATTGGTATAATTTCAGAACCTTCTTCAGAACTTTGATGTGCAACAACCAGATTGGACCTATACGATTTAAAAACCGCCGAGAGCATTCCATTTGTTTTACTGTCTGATCTATTACCGACTATAACCACCTGTTTACAACCTGACAGGTAATCATCCAGAGCAACCAACCAACTAGCTGTTGCATATGGGTGACCCTCCATTTGCATTCTCACCGATTTTAATGCCTTTTCTGCCGAAATAAGAAATTTACTCTCACTTGTGTATGAATAAAGAGCCAACAACACTCTTGTAGCAACTGCCCCAGGCGACGGAACACCACCATCATACAAACTCGTTGGTCGGACTATCGGATTTTCATGATCCAAAGTCGTATCATAAAAATATCCTAACCTATCATCCTGAAAGCTATCCACCATATAATTACCAAAAACCTTTGCAAATTCTATCCAACGCGGATTGAACGTTGCATGATAGAGCTTTAATAACCCATCTGCAAAAAACGCATAATCTTCCAAATATCCAGGTATCTTTGCATCACCGTTCTTCCATACATGCATTAACAATCCATTTTTATACATTTTATTTATGATGAATTCTGCATTATTTTTTGCTATATTAAGAAAATCATTTCTACCAAAAATTACTGACGCTTCACTTAATGCAGATAGCATCATCCCATTCCACGAAACAATAACCTTATCATCTAACGAAGGCGGCATCCGTTTTTTTCGCTCCGCATATAATTTTGTTTTTGAACTTTGAATAATTTCTGAAAGACATTCTCCAGACATATCTAAATTTGACGCGATGTTAACATGTTCTCCTTGTACATTCAAAATATTCCTTCCTTCATGATTTCCATCCTTAGTTACATTGAAGTATTTACAAAAAGCACTATACTCATTGCTATCTAAAACGCCACGAATTTCATCCCTACTCCAGAGGTAAAACTTTCCCTCAATTCCCTCGCTGTCAGCATTGATGGTGGAATGAAATCCACCTTCAGGATCACACATTGAAGAAATAACAAACTCCAAGACCCCTTCCGCCGTTTCCTTATACAATTTATTACCCGTCAACTGGTAGCCATGCAGATACGTGCTAGACAACAATGCGTTATCATAAAGCATCTTTTCAAAATGTGGTGTAATCCAATTCGAATCCACTGTATACCTATGGAACCCGCCAGCAAGATGGTCGTAAATACCCCCCTTCGCCATTTTATTCAATGTAAGGCTAGTCATACTCAACGCATAGTTCAAGTTCGGTTTCTGTGAAATACGGAACAGCAACTCGATCAGGTATGATTGAGGGAATTTTGGCGACGTCCCAAACCCACCATGAATCTTATCGAACCTGCTTTCGACCTGCAGGAAAGACTCTTCAATCGACATGTTCGCCAACGGCTTGTCATCAATAGTAGATGATTCCTGAACCAATCTTTTACAAACCTGTTCTGCGCTGTTTTCTATTTGTTTTCTGTTTTCCTT
>NZOP01000022.1 GCA_002693165.1 Nitrososphaerota archaeon | reverse complement strand
AAGAAAGCTGCTCCAAAACGTAAAGCTGCTTCAAAGAAGAAAGCTGCTCCAAAACGTAAAGCTGCTTCAAAGAAGAAAGCTGCTCCAAAACGTAAAGCTGCTTCAAAGAATAAAGCATTGATAACTGATACATACCAAGCTTGGGTACAACAACAAATTTCTTTACTAAATAAGAAATAGAGATATAATCAGAAATTGATTTTAAAGGAACCAACTATATTCATTAATTTTAAGACATNCCCGCAAGCCACTGCACAAAATGCTCTAAAGTTGGCAAAAATAATAGATGACGTATCAAAAGAAGCAGGAATAACTATATTTCTTTCTCCACAATTTATGGATATAAATCCAATAATATCAAAATACAATATACCCATATTTGTTCAACATATTGATTATGTTAAACCAGGAAAGAATACAGGACATGTAACNCCNGAATCAGTGAAACAGGCAGGATGTGTAGGAGCATTAATTAATCATTCTGAAAAACCGTTATCAGATAATGAAATTACAACAACAATAGAAAGATGTAAAGAAACAGAATTAATATCTTGTATATGTGCAAGTAATGCCGAAGAAACAAAAACTATAGCAGCAAAACATCCAGATATGATGATCGTTGAAATCCCNGAATTAATAGGTACTGGAAAAGCAATATCAACGGTACGTCCAGAAGTAATTTCTGACGCAATAAAAGTAATTAGAGATATTGATGATGGTATATTCATAATTTCTGGGTCTGGAATTTCAACTAAAGAAGATGTAACTAAAGCAATAGAATTAGGTATGCAAGGCGTTGGNGCAAGTAGAGCATTTGTTACTTCAGAAGATCCTAAACAAGTTTTAACAGAAATGTCTAAAGCATTACTAAAATAAACTATATTTTAATTAAAGTCTAACAGGTTCGACTGGAGGAGNTTCTGCAAGGATAANACTTCCTGCGAGAACTANAGCAACAATTGTAACTATCAATGCAATNCCGATAAACAACATCTCAGGTCGCGGTTCAGTTTCTTTTATTTCTCCNTATTCATCACGATATNNCATAATTGCACGGANNTTTACAACNCNTNCAGCTAATAATGTAATAACACCCACTGTTTGAGTTACTTCAATTCCAGATGAAATCTCTTGAGGGCCGGCNCCAGCGTCAGGACCAGGNACCATCACAGTAGTTTNACTTAAAGCAANATTGACATTNTGTGCTCCAACGCCAACAACAAGTATTAACANACCNANAATAATTCGNATGAAAAACTTNCGTTCAACTTTTGGGTATTGTTTCGATGGACCNCGATATTTTTCCATAAGNTTATCAGGTTGGCTCACAAGATATTTCTANAGTAAAGTCCTATTAAAGATATCNAATTATGCTTGAAATCTAAAATCTTCTTTAACAGTATTTAAGACAATTCNNCTATTTGTNCTTTCNACGTGTGTCATAGACAAGAGTTTTTTAGTAAACTCACTCATAGAATTTCTANTTTTAAATTTTGCAATAACAATTACATCATTTTCTCCAGTAACGTCATAAACAGCACATGTAGGAGTTAGCTTAGAGATTTCTTTTTCAACTTCAGTTAATTTTCCTTTTGAAACTCTAATCTCAGTAATAGCAGTAATATCATATCCAAGTTTTTCATGATTTAGAAGCGCAGTATAACCAANAATAACATTATTTAATTCAAGTTTTTTTGTTCTAGCTAAAATAGTTCCAACAGCAAGATTCAANCGTTTAGCCACTTCACGATAAGAAAGTCTGGCGTCATCAAGGTATTCATTAAGTATTTTCTTATCTATATCATCTACATTATCCAATTTATTGAATATATAGGTAATTTTCTAATTAAAGATTGTTAATATGAACAAAATGCCTATAAAGAAGNAAAGGAATGAAAACTAAGGGAGAATATTATGGCTATTGGAAATCCAGCATATATGCAGAGTAAGAAAAAATCTAGAAGAAANATGTTTATTGTTGTAGTGTTATTTGCGGTATTATTAATNACAGTAGGAGTACTAATGCCTCGTCAAGTAAACTATGACCCAAGACCAGGACTAAAACCACAACTACTAGTNGATTTAGATCCNGCGTCAAATGAAATTACTNTAACTGCTGAATCAATTACTTCAGACAAAGAAGGAAACTTGTATATNGGAACAAATCAAGGAGAAATTTTACGTATTAATTCTGCTACTGGGCAATCAGTAAAAGTAGGACAAGTTCCAGATCAAGATGGAAATGCGATTAATCTTTTAGGAATTAAATTCGATGAAGATGGAAACATATTCGTCGCAACAGGAGGACGTGGACAAGTATGGAAATTAGATGCAGACAAAATTAGTTCAAGTTCACCAGGAGACGCAAAGGTCTTTGTAACTGGTATGGGCTTTACAAACGACATAGCATTTGATAGATTCGGAAGAATGTTTGTATCAGACAGTATAGGAGGAGTATTATGGGAAGTCGATATGAAAACAAGGGAGAAAAGAGAATTTGCAAATCAATTATTATCAAGAAATCAACAATTACCATTTGGTATTAATGGAATGGCAATAGCTGNAGATGGAACGTTATACTTTTCAAACACTGGAAATGGAGTTATTCATCAAGTTGAAACTAGAAAAGAAGACGGAAGAATAATATCTGTAACAGTCTGGAGGAGTCATGAAGCTTTAGTCGGTGCAGATGGTCTAGCATTTGATAAAGCAGGAAATCTATGGGTAGCAGTTAATGGAAGAAATGCATTANTAGCAATTANNCCAGANGATAAANATAGACGAATCATTGAGATTACAAAAAATGACAACACAGGACCATTAGAATTTCCATCTAGTGTANCATTTTCTGGAGAATCTATTTTTATTCTTAATTTCGATATCGGAGCAGGAGACAATGCTGAGAATGAAGCAGGAATAGGTCCTTCAATTGTTAGAATTCAATTAGGCGTAGAAGGAAAAGAATTACCATAATCACAAGTTTAAAAATTAAACAGAATCAGAATTAGATTTTCTAAGCCTAAGAAGTTCCTTTCTTTCAGCGCCAGCAACAGAACGACGTGTTCGTATTACAGAATCAGGATTTGCACTAATACTATCAATACCTTCTTTGACCAACATTGTAGCAAAATCAGGATAATTGGAAGGAGCTTGTCCACAGATTGAAATAGTAATATCGTTATCATGTGCAGATTTAATAAGAGATTTTATTGCTTTCAATACCGCAGGATCACGTTCATTAAAATAACCCATATTATAAAGTAATTCGGAATCACGATCTACACCCAACATAAGTTGAGTTAAATCATTACTACCAATAGAAAAACCATCGCATAATTTTGCAAAATCATCTGCTTGAATAACCAAACTAGGAGTTTCNGCCATTAACCAAACTTTAAAATCGTNACTTCGTTCCAAGCCTTCTTCTTTCATAATTNCTAATGTTCGAATTACTTCAGGAATTGTCCGTGCAAAAGGCAACATTACCCAAACATTTGTCATGCCGTTATTTCGAATTTTTTTTATTGCTTGACACTCCAAACGAAATGCAGGTTCATATTCTTTACTAACATATCTAGAAATTCCTCGCCAACCAATCATTGGATTAGCTTCTTCCATTTCATATTTGTCNCCTCCAATCATATTGCTATATTCATTAGTCTTAAAATCACTAAAACGTACAACAACAGGACGAGGAAAAATAGNACCAGCNACTNTAGANACACCATCAACTATAGCTTGAATAAATTTTTCTTCANTATTTTCTGCAATAAGTTGAAGAGGATGTTTTTTAACCTCGTCAACAATAAGAAGTTCAAGTCGCATTAAACCAATACCATCAAATGGTAGACCTTTCAATTTTTCAATCTGGTCAGGAATACCTAGATTCATATAAATACTAGTTGCAGTAACTGGCCAAGATTCACTTTCTAATGGAAAAGAAACTTGTGATTGATTTGATTGATTATCTTTGACTTCAGTTATACCTTCATATATGCAACCTGAAGAACCGTCAACTGTGATTTCCTGACCTGATTGGAGAACAGTAGTCACATCCTTAACCCCAACAATACAAGGAATTCCTAATTCCCGAGAAACAATTGCAGCATGGGCAGTAGCACCACCAGATTGAGTTATAATAGCAGCTGATTTTTTAATAATAGGCATCCAATCAGGTGTAGTCATCCTAGTAACAAGGATTTGCTTATCAATAAATTTCGATGCTTGAGAAAAATCCAATACAACATTAACTAGTCCAGAACTAACTCCAGATGACGCNCCTATTCCTTTAAGCAAAACTGAANGACTAGNAGATGTTTGGGAATGTATAGTTTCAGGTCTAGCTTGAACAATGGAAATAGAATTAGAATTTTTTTCATATACCCACTCAATGTCCATTGGTTTTTTATAATGTTCTTCGATTTTCTGAGCAAATTCACCTAAAAGTTTTACAAAATGATCNTCAATTGATTGTTTATCTTGTAAATCTTTAGGTATATCAACTTCGGTCACAGAAGCTCGGTCTGCAATTGAAAATTTTCCTTGGGTTGAACCACGAATGGTCATTAATTTTTTATTACTAATGTTTTTTTCTAAAATAGATAAATCATGTTTGTTTAGAATAAAGGAATCAGGTTCTACTTTTCCTTGAACAATTGTTTCACCAACACCCCAAGAACTTTCAATATATATTACATCACGGTCTCCAGTAACAGGATTCAGTGTAAACATAACACCAGCAGATTCAGGGTTTAACATTCTCTGTACTGTAACACTTGCATGAACAAGAAAATGATCAAAGTTTTTTTCGTGGCGATAAGCAATAGCACGAGGAGAAAAAATAGAACTAAGGCATTTTTTAAAAGCAGTTAAAACATTTTCGTATCCTTTAATATACAAAAAAGAATCCATTTGCCCGGCAAAACTTGCAGAAGGAAGATCTTCAGCAGTAGCACTACTACGAACAGCAACCTCTACNTCNTTTCCTAAAGAATTATAAGAAGAGAAAATTTCTGATTTTAGATTTTCAGGTAATGTAATGTTTTCAATTAATATTCTAATTTTCTGACTAGTAGAAGTTAGCGAATCAAAATCATCTACATCAAGTTCAGTTAACAGATCAACAATTTCAGTTTTAATATCAGTATTAAGAATTAATTGTTGATATGCGAGAGTAGTTATAGCAAAACCGTCAGGAACAGGAATGTTTGCATTTAGTAATTCTCCGAGATTAGCGTTCTTTCCTCCAACAGATGGCCCGTCAGAAGATCTTAAATCTTTTAAATCAATAGTTAGAGAATCAGGCATGTCAAATTGTTTAACAAATAGATTTAATATAAATTCTATATTTATCCGGGAAATAAATTTTCAAATATAATTACTTCTCTATTATAAACACTTGATTTATCCAATTTATTTNTTAATTCTTATAAATCCATATCTCATAATTCCATTTGTTTTAATTCCAACAGGATTACTATTCTATTATTTTATTGAAAGAAAAAATAAATCAAATATATCAATACTATGGGGTATTTTTACTATAATTTTTGGGCTTTTGTTTCTATTATTATTAAGTCAATTAGAAGTNCAAACATTTAGAGAGGATTTAAAAATTTGGAGAGATTTATCTTTAATTATAATTTTAAGTGGTACAATATACTCATTAATTCTAATAACAAAAGGAATGTTATCTTGGGAGAAAAATAAAACATGATAAAAACAAAAACCATAGTAAATTANTTTTTTAAAATGTCAATATTGAATACGTTAACAGCAATAATATTTTTATTTCCCATATTAATCCCACAATTAGCTTTTCCAATTTTAATTACTGAATGGCCAGGAATTTACATGATAATTGGATATTTTGCGTTTGTAATTTCAGCAGTGATTGGATTCGCAATATGGTCATTTATTTATTATTTACTTGAGTCATTGTACAAAATTGAAAATATTAATACCAACATTTCATATGCACAAATAATATTATCAGAAATTGGTGCATTATTAACATGTATCTTTATGTATTGGGGAGGTTATGTCGGAGCAGCGGCAGCGTATTCAGGAATGTCAGAATTTGTAGTAGGAACAATAATGGAATTCGCAACAATACCAAGTGGACTCGGNATAGGGTTAATATTATTTGGAAATTCATTCGGNATAATAAACATAATAATTTCATTAAGAAAATAGTGGTCAGTTTCGTCGCAGTGTCTTCATAATNCAAACTAAAANGGGATATTAAATCCCGGAGCTTCATCTGNATTCAGTCTGGGGCGACTAATACTTCATCCCAAGTTATAATACGATATAGAATAATTTAATTGTTCTGATTTTTTAGTGATTTAAGTGTACCAGAGATTTTAAGAACCTTGATTTTTTGTTTTGTTAATTGAAGTTTTACTTGATTAAGATTAGCAAGTCGGACTTTTATAATAATATTAGAAGTAAAATCATTTCTAATTATTCTAATATCAGAGATATCAAGAGATTTAATTATTTTATAATCAGTGACATCAGTAAGAAGATATCGCGTTTTGACTTTCATAAAGAATCCTCCAACATATCTACATAGAATTTATGTGCATTACTTTGACTTAATTTCATACTAGGTTTCATTTTAATCCGTATTGAATCGTCATAAGACAAAACAAGTTTTTTGTTAGGTATTTCTTGTTTATTAACACGTAGAAAGAAAGTAAAACGACTGTCCAGATAGCTTTCAATATTTTGTATAATATCTTCTTTATCAACAACAGCAAGTAGAGATAAAATCTTATCAATAACGTCCTGAACTCTGTTGCGGACAAGATAGACTTGTACGAATTTGATCATATTACCATGATGTCCTTCAGTTTTTTTAATTTTGTAATCACTATCGACCAATCCNAATATAGCATTCAAATTTAACGTTAAAATATCAATATTTTCAGTTTCGTGAATGACAAAAGCAATTTCCAAGGTTCGAAATGTAAGTTTATTGTGGATTTTTCGCAATATAATTAGAAATATATTCATGATTGCTAGTCTTAAATCTTAACTGATGACAAAACAACAAATTGGAATAGGTATAGAGTCAACTGCTCATACTTTTGGAGTNTCAATTATAGATTCTAATGGGAACATTATGTCAGATGTAAAGGATGTATACAAGGCTCCGAAAGGGTCAGGAATACATCCGCGTGAAGCATCTAGACACCATTCTGCTATAGCAAATGAAGTCATACACAGTGCTCTAAATGATGCAAAAATCAAATATTCAGATATAGACTTTGTTGCATATTCGGCCGGACCAGGGATAGGACCATGTCTTAGAGTAGGAGCAACCGCAGCTCGTGCATTATCATTAAAATTAAATAAACCATTAATTCCAGTCAATCATGCAATCGGGCATATTGAATTAGGTTGTTTATTAACTGGAGCAAATGATCCAGTAAATCTTTTAGTATCAGGTGGGCATACAATGATAAACGCTTTCAATTCAGGAAAATGGAGAGCATTTGGTGAAACATTAGATCTTACAATAGGCCAATTAGTTGATCAAATTGGAAGATATGCAGGTTATAGTTCACCTGCAGGACCAGTAATTGAAGGATTAGCAAAAAAATCGAATAACTATCTAAGTTTACCATATTCAGTAAAGGGAAACGATGTTTCTTTCTCTGGAATATTATCAGCTGCAAAAAGGATGATTGATANTGGGGAAAGTATAGAGGATGTAAGTTTTTCTATTCAAGAAACTGCTTATTCAATGTTAGCGGAAGTAACAGAAAGAGCTTTGTCTTTCTTAGAGAAAGACGAGGTAATCATAACAGGAGGAGTAGCAGCAAGTACACGTCTAAAAGAAATATTTGAGATAATGTGTAAGGAAAGAGGAGCAAAATTATCTGTAATTCCAAGAAATTACTCTGGAGATTGTGGAGCTCAAATTGCTTGGACAGGATTATTGGCATTAAATAGTGGAATTAAAGTTTCAGTTCATGAAAGTTGGGTTAAACAATCATGGAGATTAGATAGGGTAGAGGCTAAATGGCGAAAATAATTAACGTAGGAGCAGAAGCAACAATAATTATGACTAAATGGTATGGAATATCAGCCATTTCAAAGCAAAGAAAAAGTAAGAAATATAGACGAAAAGAAATAGATAATTTCATCAGGTCAAGTAGGACACTAAAAGAAGTAAATATTATGAATAAAATAAGAGACAAATTAGACATTCCAGCTATATATTTTGTGGATCCAAAACGTGCTGAAATAATTATGGAAAATGTGATAGGTACTAAAGTTAAAGATTCTTTGAACACNCAAGAAACTGATAAAAGACAAATTGGGAAAGAAATAGGTAGAATAGTAGGTTGTTTACATCAAAACAATATAATTCACGGAGATTTGACTACATCGAATATGATAATAAGAGATAATCAGAGTATTTGTTTAATTGATTTTGGATTGTCCCTGACAAGTAAAAAATTAGAAGACAAAGGAGTAGATATTAGATTATTTAAAGGAATTTTACAAAGTGCACATAATGATGTTTCGAACATAGTATTTAGTAATTTTAAAAAAGGATATGAAACAGTTATGAAGAATCAAACCGAAGAAATTTTTTCTATTGTAAAAAAAATTGAAATGAGAGGAAGGTATGCAAGAGTTGATTAAGAAAAAAATTCAATTAGCGACAAAAAATTTAGACAAATATGAAGAAATGAGAACCATATTAGATGAATATGAATTAGATTTACGAGTGGTTGATATAAAAGGAATAGAAATTCAAGCATTTAGCGTATTAAATGTTGCCGAACATTCTGCAAAAGTTATTGCAACAAAAACAAAAGATGCATTTTTAGTAGAAGATGCAGGAATGTATATTAATTCATTATATGGATTTCCAGGTCCATATTCATCTTTCGTGTATAAAACCCTAGGATTAGGAGGAATAGTAAGACTAGTTAAAAATAGAGATGATAAAACAGCTGAATTTCATTCTGCATTAGTGTTTGGTGAAAACGGTAAAATTATAAAGAAATTTGTAGGAATCACTGAAGGAAATATTTCAACAAACTTACAAGGTGATCAGGGTTTTGGTTATGATCCAATATTTATTCCAAAAGGAAAAAACAAAACTTATGCAGAAATGTCTCTAGTGGAGAAAAACCAAGTATCACATAGATCNAAGGCAACACGTGCATTTGCCGAATGGCTGAGAAAAAATCATGAATAATCGTAAGATTTATGACTAAAAACATCTCATACTGAGNGAGGATAATGACNAGAGTACATGGTAAAAGTAGAGGAAAATCGCAGTCAATAAAACCAATGAATCCAAAATCTGATTGGGTTAAAACTACACCTGAACAAATAAATGAATTAGTCGTTGAGATGGATAAAGAAGGATTAAGTCCAAGTCAAATAGGAATAAAATTACGAAATGAATATGCAATTCCATCAATTAAATCAGTTACAGGAAAAAAAATGAAACAAATTATGTTAGATAATAAAATTAAACAAGAAATACCAGAAGATCTTGAAGCATTAGTAAAAAGAGCAGTAAGTCTCCAGAGTCATTTAAAAGTAAACAAAGGAGATAGAAAAAATGTTAGATCTTTAGAACTATTAGAAGCAAAAGTACACAGATTATCAAAGTACTATAAAAGGAAAAATATCATTTCNAAAGATTGGAAATATAAATCAGTAGTTGCNCAATTAACATAAATTCAATAGATTGATTATCAAAAAATAATTAAACTATGAAAAAAACTACAGAAATCAACATATCAATTCAATTCACAAGAAAAACCTCAGCTTCTATTATTGCAAAATCATTGGATCCGGATAATAAGGATTTTCCAGAAGGATTAATCATGAACCAAAAAGTAAATGGAAATAAATTAGAACTTTACTTTAAATCNAGTTCCGCATTAGAATCTTTGTTAAATACTGTAGATGAAGTTTTATCAATGATAGACATGACGAATAAAACATTAGACAAGGTNAAATAATTTGATTGATCAGAAATTATTTAGAGATAAACCAGAAATAGTTAGAAATATGCTCAAAAATCGAAATGTAGAAATTGATATTTCGAAATTATTAGAAATTGATCAGGAAAGAAGGGCAATAATCACAGAANTAGAATCATTCAAAATGGAAAGAAATAAGATATCTTCCAAGATATCAGAAAAAAAGAAAGTAAATGAAGACATATCAGATATACTAATTAAAATGAAAGAGATTTCGACACAAATCGATAAATTAACTACACAAAAAAATCAAATTCAAGAAAAATACAAAGATCAACTAGAATCAGTACCAAATTTAATTCATGACTCAGTTCCCATAGGAAAAGATGAAAATTCAAATATTGAAATTGAAAAATGGGGTAAAAAAAAGAAATTGGAAAACACACTTGATCATATCGACCTATCTATAAAAAACAATTTAGTTGATATTGAAAGAGCAGGAAAAATTTCAGGTTCAAGATTTTACTTTCTAAAGAATCAATTAGTAAAATTAAATTATGCATTAATTTCATTTGCGTTAGAATTTATGAATAAAAAAGGATATGTCATGATACAACCTCCATATCTAATGAATAGAAAGTCAATGAGTGGAGCAGTAATATTATCTGATTTCGAAGAAGTAATTTATAAGATTGAAGATCAAGATTTGTATTTAATTGGTACATCTGAACATCCATTAGCAGCAATGCATGCAAATGAGATATTTTCTACAGATGAATTACCATTAAAATATGTTTCAATAAGTCCGTGTTTTAGAAAGGAAGCAGGGTCACATGGAAGAGATACAAAAGGAATATTTAGAGTTCATCAATTTGAGAAGGTTGAAGTATTTTCAATTACCAAACCAGATGAATCAGGGGACGAGCATGAAAAAATTTTGTCAGATGTAAAGGAATTCTATAAAGAATTAGAAATACCTTACAGAATCATGTTATTAAGTTCAGGTGATATGGGAAAAGTGGCCGCAAAAACTTATGATATAGAATCTTGGTTACCTGGTCAAGACAACTATAGAGAAATTGTTTCATGTAGCAATTGTACAGATTATCAGGCTCGAAGGCTTGGAATAAAGTTTAGGAATAAACCACATGAGGAAAGCTTATTGGTTCATACATTAAACAGTACGGTAACAGCAACTGAACGCACGCTAATTGCAATAATTGAAAATTATCAAAATGAAAACGGTACAATAACAATTCCCAAAGTATTACAACCGTATATGAACAATAAAAAGGAAATAACACCTTAATACAGTTTTGAAAAATTTTTAAGCTCGCGATTAATTGCATTGATATCTTTTTCTTCCAACCCCAATCGAAGAAGAAAATTATCTCGATCTTCGTGTTTCAAGAGAATAATCAAAAAAAATGGGATCAACTCAATGATATTATCAGAAGATTCTTTCATATGCTTATGTAAGGATTGAGTTAATACGCGGAAACTTCTACTATCATTCCAAATGCGTAATTGTAAGGGCCATGAATTTGGGTATAAGCTAAAAGAAATTTTTTGATTATTTAGATGTTCAAATAACGAATAAATTAAGAATGAATTAAAATAACGTAATTGTCTCCAATCACGGGTTTTGAGAATATGTCCAAGAAGAATATCTAACTCAGAAAGCTCAACCAAAATTTTCGATAGTAAAGGAGTAGGAATTTTGTTTGAAACCACACTACTAAATATAGCACGAAGAACATCATTCGGTGTAGAATTTGTAGCATAAAGGAAACCCATTGCGTCAGACGGTTCAGGTGATGAAAGATAACCACGAATACTTTGTTCAAGAGTAAGAGATTTAAAAGAAAATGAATTTGACATTTGATCATTCAAATCATTGGTTTGAAGGGAGTTTAAAGCATNTCGTAAATCACCGTCAGAACGCATTGAAATTTTTATTATATCATCTAAGGAAATGTCAAGCCCCTCATTTTTTGCAATATTCTCAAGAAATAAGCTGATTTCTCTAGGAGGAATCTGTTTAAACTTGAATACTTGACATTTTTTAACCAGTTTTGAAAGTTTCTTTGAATCGGATGAATTACAAGTAAAGACTAAAGGAAGATTTATCTCTTCAATAAGATCTAATAAGAAATCAGAACCTCCATAATCTGCTCGGGAATAAAGACCGTCAATTTCTTCAAGTAAAATCAATAAAGTTTCGTTAAAAAGTGTGGAAGATTGGAGAAGTGGGCCAAGAGAAGCTTGAAGTTTCTTTTTTGTTCTTGTATCACTTGCATTAAATTCAACAATGTTATAATTGAGCTCGTTAGCAAGTGCATACACTAAAGTTGTTTTACCAACTCCAGGAGGGCCTTGTAATAAAGCTGGTTTAGACGAGGTTTTCCAAGTTCTTAACCATTGATTAAATTTCCCTCTCACATCATCATTGCCAATCAATTTTCCAAGATCAACAGGTCTATATTTTTCAGTCCACATACAAAANCACTTCAGGTAANACTATTAAATAAAAATGTAATTAATCCTAATAACATTGCGTATAANATAGTAGTCTTGGTTTTGAGTGATTGTTTCTTTGAAGACTCTAAAGAGATTTGATAAATAGAATACATGAATAGCAAATCAGTAATCAAAAGTAATGGTAAATAATAGAATTCAATCAATCCATAATATATCGGAACAAAAGAAACTATAATCGATAAAAAGATAAACACTGATGCAATTCTTGCAGCAATTTTTGGTCCAAAAGTTATAGCAATTGATCTTATTCCTTTAACTTTATCACCTTCAATATCTGAAATGGTTTTAATTATTTCTCTACCAACACCAGAAAGAAATGCTATAATAGATATAGATAATACAAGGAGAGATAAGCTTCCAGTTGTAATAATTCCACCAAAAATAAATGGAATAGACATAGATGATGCAACTATAAAATTACCTATAATACCGTTCTTTTTACCCCAAAGATTATAGAACCAAGATAACAAAGCAAAAACAGTAGCAATTAGAGCATTATTATATGAAATCAACACAGAGCTAAACAATCCAAGTAACAGTAGAATCAGAGATAAAATGAGTGCAGAACGAATAGAAACTATTCCTTGAGGTAGAGGTCTTTTAGGTTGATTAATTTTATCAATTTCAATATCATAAACATCATTAATTACCATTGAATAACCAGAAATTGCAAAGCCTGTAATAAATCCAGATAAAGCTAATCTAGAAAATAATAGTTCAGGAGATCCTATTGCAATACCCACAACAACAGCTAAACCTATCATAAGTGAATTAATTGGACGTGTTAACGAAAATAATGCAAACAAATTAGTAAAGATCAAATCAAGTCACGAAATCTAGATTTGGCTAAATGATAATAAATTACTTCTCCTCGTCGTTCAACAACAGCAATAATTGGAGTTTTACCCATACGAGAAATTTGTTGAACAGATTCCATCAGAGAGGACACATTAATTTCCGTACCTTCATTCATTGCAAAAATTACATATTTAGCTGCTTTAGACCCATACTCNCCTTTAGCATAAACTCTAAAATCAGCTCCAAAACCAAAACCTTCCTTAGCTACATATCCGCGTGTTCGAAGATCTCGATAAATTAGGAACTTTGTCCAAGCAGAATTATCTCTGGATAAGGCAATTTCTAGAATGTCATTAAAAGTTAGTATTTTTTCATCCCGAAGCACCGCTAATTTCGTAGTATAAATTAAGAAAAGAGCTTCATAATCCCTTAATAACAATCCGTGTTTTTTTCCGTCTCCAAAACCATGAAGTTTTAATGCTTGACGAGAATCATTATCTTTAATCAAGAATCCTTTTTTGCTTTCTATAGCATTTACAAGATCAGTTGTTTCTTCCAATTATCTATTCACACATCTAATAAGATTAAAGGAATTAATATGGAATATCTTTTTCTCATTAATCTTTACTTTTATAGTAAATTACGTAATTATTGTTGGGCCCGTAGCCCAGCCCGGATAGGGCGTTGGTCTTCGGATCATAGAAGATAACCAAAAGTCGTGGGTTCAAATCCCTCCGGGCCCATATCTCATAATGAGATTTCACTAAAAGTTATAACAATTTACAACTAAATTTTAGTATGGAAGATGAAATCCGTAAAAATGAGAGTGAATGGAAGGAGATTTTATCTGATGAACAATTTGATGTATGTCGTAATAAATCAACAGAGATTCCATTTAGTGGTAAATACTATGAAACAAAGGACAAAGGGGTTTACAAATGCATATGTTGTAATAATAATTTATTCAAATCAAATACAAAATTTGATTCGGGAACTGGTTGGCCAAGCTTTTTTGAACCGTATAATAGTGATTCAGTGAGATTTGAAATTGATCAGACAGCAGGAATGACTAGAACGGAAGTACTGTGTAAAAGATGTGATTCTCATCTAGGACATGTATTTGATGATGGGCCGTTTCCATCAGGTAAAAGATATTGTATTAATTCAATATCGTTAGAATTTATTAAAGAATAATAAATTAACGATTAAGGTATTTGTTTTTAAGAGACACATA
Source organism: Nitrososphaerota archaeon (assembly GCA_002693165.1). Next base: position 564 of record NZOP01000022.1, on the reverse strand, counting down.
AGCTTTGGCATTAGAATTAATATATGCCAAATCGGATTGAGTAATCTGTCTGATAATTTTTCCTGGTCTTCCTACTACAACACTATTATCAGGAATTTTTGTATCCTGTGTTATCAGAGTACCTGCACCAATTATACAGTTAGAACCAATTGTAACGCGGTTCATGATTAGTGATCCCATTCCTATTAAACAGGAATTTCCAATTGTACATCCGTGTATTATGCATCCATGACCAATTGTTGTATTTTTACCAATACTAAGAGGTTCATCAGCATCAACATGTAGGATACTATTATCTTGGATATTGGAGGAATCCTCGACGATAATCGAATTAAAATCTCCACGAATTACAGAGTTATACCAAACACTTACATCATTTGCTAATACAACATCACCAATAACATCTGCACTGCTAGCAAGAAACACGCCAGATTGAATTTTTGGAGTGTTGCCATTAAATTCAATAATCATAATAATTGTAAGTATATTCCAGTCAAAAAAAGTATCGATAGAAAGTGCAGGGGATGGGATTTGAACCCATGAACCTCTAGAGGAGAGGATATC
>NZOP01000021.1 GCA_002693165.1 Nitrososphaerota archaeon | reverse complement strand
GGATGGAATGTCTAAATATGAAACCAAGTCCTATAGATGCAATCAACATTGAAGTAAGTTTGGTAGTTGTTCCAGACGAGCTGACATTTTCCAATTTTGAGAACACAAAGTGATAAGAGATGACAGCCAATAGTCCAGAACCAATGAAAGACGAGATGCTTCCAGCGAACAATCCAAGACCAAGATATTGATTTGCAGCATATGCAGAATAAGCTCCGAAAGTCAGGAATTCTGCATGAACAAAATTAGGAAATTTCATGACACGGTATACAAGAGTTAATCCAATTGCTCCCAAAGCAAGTACACTTCCAGTAAGTATACTATCCACTAACAACTGAGGGATATTTACAAGGACCACAATATTATTATTAAGAACTAGAATTTCATAGTTTTGATGGATAAGCTTTATATAACTTAATTATGCAGATCGGCATAATCATATAACACCGTCAAAAGTTGACAATGGTGAAAAAAAATATATGAAAATCGAATGGTCATACGTGACTAAATGGTCGTACTCGGCTACATGAACCTACGAAATGTAGGCTTTGCAGAACAAAATTACATGCTGATGAAAAATCAGCATGAAAAACTGCAATTTTTCACTCAANNTNAGNATNNNNAACTGCAATTTTTATATNAAATGTCNNNANATNANTNATTNAACNTNTTATGGGNAACAGTCTAAAAGTAATTTTATTATGTATAATTTTAATCACGCCTACAGTAATTCTCTTTCAAGGGAACAAGGAATTAACTNAAAATTANNANNTATTAGAATTAAATTATGTAAATCTCGGCAATGATATGGCTAANATACAAGAAGAGAATCAACAATTAGATGATGAATTATCTCAATTAATAGAAGAATATATAGAAACTGCAGAATTATTAGAACAATTACAAACAGAACTAGAAAACATTAATCAGCAGAAAATAAATCTAGAATTTGATATACAAGAAAGAATAAACGAAATATTAACACTTTCTGAAGAAAATGAGATAAAACATTCAAGAATAATAGACTTAAATGATGAATTAGAGTTGCGTTTAAATAACGTTCAACAATTACGTGAGAGTTCAAGAAACCTAGAATCACAAATACTTACACTTGATGAAAATCTTGAAGAACAAGAACAAGCCATCAATCAACTTGGAGAAAAAAACAGCGAACTTAATGAAAACAATATAGATCTTACAAAAAGAAATGTAGAACTCATAGTAGAAAATGATGAACTAAATGAAGAAAACACAGTTCTAATTGAAGATAAGAGAAAGTTGACAGTTCTTCTATCGAAAACTACTGTAGAAAATAGAGACGAAATTTATAAAATTGGTAAAAATGTACAGAATTCAGTAGCATTTGTAAGTACAGGAGGAGGTTATGGTACTGGATTTTTTATATCGAACGATGGTTGTTTACTAACAAATGCACATGTAACAAGAGGCAACAGTCAGGTAACAGTTGAATTAAGTAATGGTAGAACATATAATGGCGAAGTAATTAAATCAGGAGATCATGTGAAGAATCAAAGAGGAGTAAGAGGAGAAATGGACCTTGCACTTGTTAAAGTCGATATTCCTCAATACATGGTATCAGTACCACTTACAATTTCAATTGATTCACCAATAATCCATGACACAGTAATTTTAGTAGGACATCCAGGAGAATTAGGAAAGTGGGTTATTGCAACAGGAAGTTATAATGGAAAACAAAATTATAGACCAGATGAACATTCATTTTCATTACCGTCAGTATTTGGTGGATCAAGCGGATCCCCAATAGTTAATATGAACGGCGAAGTAATTGGTGTAAATTGGGGTAGTGGATTAACAAATCCAATAAAACGAACTGATAATATTGTAGTTTGGAAAGACAACCTNGGAGGATTAATTATGAACAATCAACAANCTTTAGCAGAAACATCCAGTACAGTTATCACATTTCTCAGTGATACTCNATGTAAAGTCTAATTTATAATCTAAAAATATTAAAATAAAAGCCTCGGCCGGGATTTGAACCCGGGACCTTTTCCTTTTTGTTTAATACCAAGGAAACGCTCTAGCCATACTGAGCTATCTCGCGAATGAACCGAGGCAGAGCCGAGGCAATAAATAAACAGGCAAATCGCATTATTATTGTTTTTGATTTGTAGCCTGATCGGTATTTTCACAGTCTTTTAATAATAAAACGTACTTTTGAAGTAAATCAACAAGAATAACTTGTTTATTTACATCANTTTCCCTGTTTAAGGAATTAGTAATAATATCAATCTTTTCAATTACAGTATTACGAATNTTTGATAGTGTAACATCGTCAGAAACGGTACTAATCTGTAAATTTTCGGATAAATTATCTTCTGCAATACAAAGCACCCTGCCCTTATATTTAACCTGAACACCTCCACAACGAGAACATTTTTCACTAAGAAGAGTTCCTCCTTTNCGCATTATNTCNACGGCATTATCCATGGGATCNGTCATATTATCATCTATCCTTTATTGATTTACGAAATTCATTAATTGTTCGTTTAANTTCGTCNACAGAGGNNCCATCTTCGATTGTTGTTATATCTCCTATNTCTGTTCCAGATGCAACTGCCTTCACAATACGACGCATTATCTTTCCGCTGCGAGTCTTTGGCACCATATTTACAAAATGAATTTCCTCAGGAGTAGCCACNGGACCGAGAACTTTTCTGACATGATTNAATAATTCAGTTCTAAGTTCTTCAGTTGGTTCGTTGCCTTTTTGAAGGATTGCAAATACAACAATTGATTCTCCTTTTATTTCGTCAGGTTTTCCCGCAACAGCTGCTTCAGCGACAGCAGGATGTTCCACCAATGCATCTTCAATTTCTATGGTTCCCAATCTATGGCCTGCTACATTGAGAACTTCATCAGCCCTTCCAAGGAGCCAAAAGTATCCATCTTTATCTCGAACAGCATAATCTCCAGGATAATAGTATCCTGAGAATTTTTCCCAATATACCTGTTTGTAACGTTCTGGATCATTATATAAAGTCATGAACATTCCGGGCCAGGGACGTTTAATAACTATGAATCCTTTTTCACCAAGTCCTACGGAATTACCTTTCTCGTCAACGATATCAGCGTCAATTCCAGGAAGAGGGAAGGTTGCTGAACCAGGCTTTAAAGAAACTAAACCAAGATTTGGAGATGCAGAAAGCATTATTCCTCCAGTTTCTGTCTGCCACCATGTATCTACTATTGGACATTTTTTGTTTCCGATTACTTCATAATACCATTTCCAAGCTGCAGGATTAATTGGTTCGCCAACAGTTCCAAGTAGTCGAAGTGTNCCAAGATTGTGTTTCTGNGGTAATTCATTTCCATGTTTCATCAAAGCACGTATTCCAGTCGGAGTAAAGTAAAATATCGTAACATTATATCGGTCAATCATTTCCCAAAGTCTTTCAGGGTTAGGATAATCAGGAGCTCCTTCATACATTATTGATGTAGCCCCGTGAAGAAGTGGTCCAAATATAAAGTAACTATGTCCAGTAACCCAACCAATATCTGCAGGGCACCAGTATATGTCGTCATTCTTGATATCAAAAACCCATTTAGTAGTTGCATAGACATAAGTCAAATAACCACCAGTTCCATGTAAGACACCCTTTGGTTTTCCAGTAGTACCAGAAGTATAAAGAATATACAAAGGATGATCAGAGTCNAGTTGTTCAGGTTCCACAAAACCACTAGTGTCCTTTATTGCGTCTTCCCACCAAACGTCTCGATTTTCAATCATATTAATTTCNATATTTGCTCGATTCAGTACAATTACATTTTCAACAGTTGAGGTTTTAGTAAGTGCTTCATCTACAATCTCTTTAAGTTTGAGTATTTTTCCTCGGCGAAATCCTCCATCTGAAGTAATGACTAACTTGGCTTGTGAATCATTGATTCGATCGGCAAGTGATGAAGCACTAAATCCAGAGAAAACTACTGTAAACGTGGCACCTATCCTAGTAGCCGCAAGTATAGCAACTGGAAATTCTGGAACCATAGGCATGTAAAATGCAATTTTATCACCTTTTTTTATGCCNANATTAAGCAATGCACTGGCAAAATGATTAACCTCGTCAAAGAGTTGAGCGTAAGTAAGACTTCTTTTATCTCCATTTTCNCCTTCCCAGATATAAGCAACTTTGTCCTTTTGCTCAGAATCCATATAGCGATCCAGGCAATTGAATGATGCGTTTATTTTGCCACCTGCAAACCATTTTGCAAACGGTGGTTTCCAATCAAGAGTTTCAGTCCATTCACTGAACCAAGATAGTTCCTTGGCCATGTTTGCCCAAAAGTTCTCAGAATCTTTAAGTGCAGAGTCACAGACAGTATGGAAATTAGATGATGAATCGTCAAAATATCGTTCGTTAACGGGCAAAGAACCAAGTTCTAAATTAGACACAATAAATCAATCCAGTCTCTTCAAAGCTTCTTCCAATTTAATTTCTTTATGAACAAATTCAGAATANACTTTCGTGATCTTTGTTGGGTCTTCAGACTGCCAAATATTACGTCCAGATACTAAACCNTTTGCACCAATAGAAAGAGAATCNTCAACCATTTTTATTGAATCTGCAATAGTCTTTGTTTTAGGGCCACCACGTATAAGAATTGGACAAGAAGTAGAATTAAGAATATTGTGAAATGAATCTTTATCACCAGTATAATCAACTTTTAATAAATCAGCTCCTATCTCAGTAGCCATNCGAACTGCAAGAGATATAATTTTTTCATCACGAACTGCTTGAAGTCCCTTTTTTAATCCCAATGGTTCAATAATAAGTGGCATTCCAAAATCATGTGCTTCATGAACAATCTTACTGAGTGCATTAAGATTTCTTGNTTCGTCATGATCATTATCAAAACCAACAAGTAAATATGTAACAACTGCATCGGCATTCAATCTAACTGCATCTTTAACAGAAAAAAGATCAGTGTAATAACCAGTATTTGGTAACGGAGAAGAACGCCAGAAATTAGATGTGTCAAGTCTGCTAATTAGTGAAGGACTATTACGACCTAAAAAATTTTCAGATAAAATTTTTGCCATAGGCGGAGTAACTTGAATTCCATCTGGATTTCCTAAACAAACTTTAGTTACAGAATTTTCAATATCGCGGATACCATCAACAGGACCCATCAGAATACCATGATCAAATGCTACTACAAAGGCCTTGTCATAAGAATGAAATAAACTAGACAATCTAGAAGTTTTTCCAATATTCGAATCCATGAATGTTTTTACATTTAACAAAATTTAATNGTTACTAAGTTNTGAAAGGAAAAAAATACTTATTTGTAAAATTTAGGTTAAATAGGTGATGAGTAAAGGTCAAATAAGTATAATAATACTAATGTTTACTTCTGGAATTATTATTGGTTCAATGTTGAATATAGTAGGCTTTAACNTAGGAGGNTCNAATATTGAAAAAGAATTAGACATAGCGAATAACAAGATAATAGATCTTGAAAANGATATATCTCAATTAAGGAATAAAAATGAAGAAAATATATTAGATTTAAACTATAGAATTTCAGATTTAACAAAGATAATTACAGAAAGAAGAGGAATATGGATAAATGAGATACCCAATAAAGCAGTAATATTCTATGATTCACAAATAGTAACAATAGCAGACGTTATAGAATGTTCTAGAAGTATGAGACCAACTTTTGATTGTTATGATCAATTAATTGTATATAAACCCGAGATACAGGATATTAAAAAAGGAGATATAATCATGTTTAAAGAAAAAACTAGNCCATTATGTAATTCATATACAGAAAGAACAATAATTCATCGTATAATCGATNTTCACGAAGTAGAAAACAAAATAGTATTCGAAACCAAAGGAGACAATAATCCAGTATCAGACCACTGTAGAATTGCAAAAGAGGATATTTTATTCAAAATAATTGCTNTAATTTATAATATAAACAAATAGAATAGAAATTCAAAATTTTTATAATAAAAACACATTAAGAAATATTAGTGAAAAGTATAAATTCAATTACTAATTTCNATACACAAAGTAAAAAGATAGCAATTATTTCAATATTTTCAGTAATATATGCAATAATGCGAATATTGCCATCGTTTCCTTTGATAGGAGTACCTGGAGCAAGTTTTTCATTGGCAGATATTTTGATTCCAGTATATGCAATNATTGCAGGTCCTTATATTTCCGCAATGAGTATCGCACTGGGAACTTTCTTAGGCTTTGTTTTTGGAAAACCTTTAATATTTTTAGGTTGGGATTTCGCACCAGCTACTTTTTCAGCATTGTTTATCGGTTTAATTATACATAAAAATAGATTGCCAGCAGCTATAATGTTTGCTTTAGGATTAATTATATTTATAATGCTTCCTCATACAGAATTGCTAATACCAATAAACAATCAAATCAGTATTCCGTATAATTGGATGCATATATTAGCATTATTAGTTCTAATATCNCCAATAGGTACTAAGTCAATAAATTTAATTAAAGAGAATTCAAACAAAACAATATTTGGATTATTTATAATAGCAATTATCGGAACACTCTTTCAACATATCATAGGAGGTATTGTTTTTGTGAGTACTCTAGGNATATACTTGGAATCAATTAATCCAGAAGCATTTCCTGGAATTTGGAAATCACTTGTTTTTATATATCCTATAGAAAGAATAGCAATAGCATTAGCAGCAGCAATGCTTGGAACACCAATATTAAAAACTTTAAGATCTAACAAATAAAATTATAACAATACTATTCTAACGAATTGTAAGTTTAAGGAATTCGTCAACAAGAACTTTTGAAATATTTGTCTTCTTATTATAGGGTATAGAAACAGGATTAGAACGATTTTTGATTTGATTTTCAGTATCAGAATAAATGAAAACTTCATTATAATCAGAAGCAAATCCAGAATTAGGATTAGAAACNTCATTCAAAATTACAAGATCGGCTTGAGATTCTTCAAATAATTCATTAACAGTTTGTAAAACATGATCTTCATTTTCAGAAAACGAACTAGAATATAATGCTTTAAAAGCGATCAGTTTAGTATTGGGAGAAATTTTTTTAACAGAATTAATTACTTTAGGATACTTATCCAATTCTATATGAAATAACTTTGCAGATCGTGAAGCGATTTTATTTGATGATGGATGAACAACACGAAAATCACTAGGAGCTGCTGCAGCAACATAAAAATCATAAAATGTATTGGATAGTTCTCTTTCAGTGACTTCCAAGAGATCGCTCGTAGAATTAATTTTAATAGTTTTAATAAATGTAGGAGGAATTTCAGTTCCTTGTCCATAAATAAGAGTTACATCGGCACCGCGTTTTTTAGCTTCTTTTGCAATAGAAATACCCATTTTTCCAGATGAATTATTGGTAATTATACGTACAGGATCAATTTTTTCAATAGTTGGGCCAGCAGTAATAAGAATTTTTTTATTATGTAAATCATGTTTATAAAATTGGTCTATAATTATTTTTAAAATAGTTTCAGAATCAGCCATCTTTGCTTTATTTTCAGAAATATTTGGATCTACAAACAACAAACCATTAGACTTTAGTTTTCGAATATTCTCTTGAAGTAATAAATTAAGATACATTGGCTCGTGCATACCAGGTACTATAACAATAGGCACATCAGATCCTAGAGCAACACTGCAAATAGTCGTAACAAGATTATCAGAAATTCCATTGGCAATTTTGCCAATTGTATTAGATGTACAGGGAGCAACAAGTATAAGATCAACACTATCAGCACCTCCATTGGCCAAAGTAATATGTTCCATTTTACCGGTTAATTTCATAATTGTTTCATTACCAGTTGCCCACTCCAATAGTTGTGGACCAATAAAATCAGAAGCAGATTTACTCAGTACAGGAATTACGTCCGCACCATGCTTAATTAATTCACGCGCAAGTCGCGGAGATTCCATAGAAGCAACACTACCAGTAATACACAACATAATTTTTTTACCCTCTAATTCTTGTCCTTTTGTTGATTTTATATCGACTACCAATCTTATCAAACCCATTAATACAGTTATCTATTCAGAAAATTATGTGTAACTTTATTATTTAAATATGAAAACAAATCATTGTGATTAACGTAAAAAATATGGAAAATAAAGAAAAAATGGACAATATAGCAGCAGAACTTCAAAGTCTATTTACAGAATTCGAAAGTTTGTATATGAATACATTGGAAAAAGCAAAAAAAATGACAGAACAAATTAATGAAGAATTGTCTTCTAACGAAAGCGATAAATGAATTTAAGTATGTTTAATGTAAAAATAGTGGATAATAAATGGCAGAATCTAATGAAAATATAGATCAACAAGCAAATTCACAGCAAAAACAAGAGGCAATTAGAGAACAAATGTTAAAAGTACTACTCACAACAGAAGCAAGAGAAAGACTAGCAAATATAAAAATGGTTAAACCAGACGTAGCAAAGATGATAGAAGATCAAATCATTCAACTAGCATCGTCAGGTAAAATTAATAAATCAATAACAGATGAAGAAATAAAGAGTTTTTTATCATCAGTACAAAAACCACAAAAAGATTTTAAAATAAGGTGGGCATAAATGTCAAAATTAACGTCAGGAATAAAAAAGAGATTAATAAAAAAGAGGAATCAGAATAGCCCAGTACCAACATGGGTTGTTGTTCGAACAAGAAGAGCAGTATCAACTAATCCAAAACGTAGACAGTGGAGAAGAACTAAATTGAAGGTGAAATAATGCCAGAAGAATTTGATAGAATTTACACTGTTCCACTAGGAAGAGCTTGGGTATATCCTAAACAAAGAAGAAGTAAACGTGCAGTAAGTATTTTAAGAGAATTTGCAATGAGACATGGCAAAACTGAACAAATAAAAATTTCAGAAGAAGTCAGTGAAAAAATATGGGAAAGAGGAATAAGACATCCACCAAGAAGAATTAAAGTAAGACTAGTAAAAGATAAAGAAGGTTTAGTAACTGTACAAACACTATCCGATAATAAGAAAAATGAAGAAATACCTGAAAGTTCTGATCAAAAATTAATTGACGCAGAACCAAAACTAGAACAAAAAGATGAAATAAAGAAGATTACTGAAGATAAAGAAACAACAGAAATTGACGCTCATAAGAAGATTGATGAAATAGAAAGTGATAAAGTAGATAATCAAGTTATAACAGATAAAGAATGAATTTATTCAGAAATTATCGGTAGACCTAGATCTTCGTCAATGTAATATTCAAGGTCATTATCAAGATTTTGTCCATTAAAAATATTAGCTAATGGATCATAATCATCGAATTTTGTTTGTGTTAAACCAGATGATATAAGCACAGCCATAGTATCAGAACTAGAAATAGTGTTATAATTATGTGAAAATTGAGAAATATTTTCTCCAACTTGGCCTTTGACAAGGTTAATTGATGATGCTAAATCAGTAGTTGATAGTTTATCATTACCATTAATAAATAATAGAATTTTTTCAATAGATGAAGTATTAGTAGTATTAGATAACATATGTAATGCATTTCTTACTGCTTTTTCTCCATCGTTGTAATTATCAGAAGATTCTCCAAAGCTCATAAGAGAATATTTATCATCATCAGTAATTTCAAACAGATTATCAAAATCACAAACTTTTGGATTAAATAAATAAGAAATAGATAATGCAATTTTAGAATATACAAGATCAAATGCAGTGTCTAAAGGAATGCGTGGCAAGGAATCTAAAATTTCATCATTGTCAACAAGAATAATGTTTGCAGAATGTTGTCGAATTTTTGTCAAAGTAAGTCCAGCATTAAAATGTTTATGTTTTTCAAATTCATAAGGCATTGAAAGAATAGATAAACATTTGATTTCTCGTTCAGTACACATTTCAGTAATGAGTGGAGCAAGAGCAGAACTAAGATTCTCTCCAGGATTATATACAATAATAACACAATCCACATTGTCTAAATTATTCGAAAATGAACTGATTTGTTCATAAGATAATGAACGAATGAGTCTTGGAGAAAGATTACCGCCAAATTTTAGATTAATTTTTAGAGAATTACTGGTAGAAGACAAAGGAGAACTTATTGGATCTGAATGAATATAAAAGAAGTCATCAATAATTGGAGTTTGTTTTTCAAGTTTGGAAAGTATTGAACATCCAGACTTACCCAATCCAATAGCAAGTATATTTTCGCCATTTCTCCCCGGATTCATATTATAATCAACACAAGAAAGACCTTTATTTGTTGATAATCAATAATTTTTACTGATTATGAATTATATTTGACACGATTTTTTATCCAATATATGATAATTTTATCAGAATAATAACAAAATATAAATTACAAGAGAATGATGTTTTTTTGTAAGTTGAAAGTCAGTATACTAATAATTTCATTATTATTTCTATTATCATTTGTGCCCAATGTTCAAGGTCAAATCAATGATGATTTCATAACAACCTTAGATAGTAATATAATTATCACGGAAATTGGGTCTGGAATAATAAACTACAGATTTAGTGTAACAAATAACGGTCTTACAGCAGGTACATTTGACGAAGACTTGATATTCTATTTACCACTTGAATATGAGAAAAAAATAAGTGGGCATAATATAATTTCGTCATCAGAACATATTGTATCTTTCTCTAAAGATAGAAAAAATGTACTAATAAAGATAGAAACATTAAAACCAATATCAATTAATTCAGGTGCAGATATAGGAATTGAATTAGAATTAGTAATAGATGACTTTATAGAAAAAACAGAAAGAGTCGGTATGTATAAAGCTCTAGTGCCCTTAGTAACATCAACAAACCTACTGATCCATCTAGAAAAAGTGTCAGTACAAGTACCAGAATCCGCACCGTTTGTGAATGTAACAGAACAATGGGAGAGAAGACAAGAACTTTACGCTGAATTTCAAGAAACCAGTTTTAACAACGTAGAAAGAAAAGATGAAAGATTTGGATACATATACATACTAGAAAAGTCTGGACAAAATTCATTCAGCATAATCGAAATAAACGACGTATTAAGAGAAATATACATATCAAATAAGGGCGATGTAATGATAAGAGAAACTATAACTTTTACAAATAGAGGGTTTAATGGATCAATATTAGAATTCATTGCACTAGATCTAGTTGGGCCAGAAAGAGATAACAATAATGTTCCAATAGTAAGGAATATAACATCAGTTCCAAACAGAGAACCAGTAGTATTAGATAGTAGAGATATAACATTAATAAATTCACCAGTAAACAGATTGCCAATAAAGGAGATAATTAGAAATCCAGTTGGTCAAGGAATAAAGGCAGTAATAAAATATGAGTATAAATTAGATAATACAAATATTGAAATAAATGACTTTTCAATTAGTGCGAATATTGAAACAAGATCCCCATTAAAAGCATTAGCGAATAATTATCAAATCAAGATAGTAAATTCAGACTCGTATAAAATAAAATCACAAACAACTAATCTAAAATTAGAAGGAAATGATCAATTCTACGCAGAAGATATAACAATAGAATACTCGCCAGGAATAGCTTGGGCAAGTAATATTTCATTACCAATAGGAACTACACTATTCATAATTGTATTATTAGGATCAATGTCAAATATTGAAAAACCAAAAGAAGAGGAAGAAAATGAAATTATAATAAAAATGAAAGAATTTACAGAATTTTATAACAAAAAAATTCCTACAATTAGAAATATTTCATCTGGAATAAAGAAGTGGGATAAAGATGATATACAAAAGAAGCATATAGATAATGTAAAGAATGAATTAAATTCAATAAAATCTAGAACGGCAGGAGAATTTACATCATTAAAAAGAGATATAATTAATTTAGACGCATCACAAAAAGAACTATTTGACAATATAACAAGACATGAACAGTCATTTGAAAGAGACATATTTCAAATGTTACAGCTGTGTGAACAAAAGCGATTAAATAGAATCAATCTACCGGAGTTAGAAAAACGATTATCAGACTATGAAAAAAATGTAGATGATAAAATAAATAAAACAATAGCAGGCATACAAACGGCTATAAGCAACTTACTTTACAAGTAAATCGTTTTATAAAGTGATTACAATAAATAATTAATTAAAAATGCCAACAGCATATGTACTAGTTAATGCAAATATAGGTAAAGAAGAACATTGTTTTAAAGAATTAAAAAATACAGAAAATGTAAAAGAAATATATCTTCTATATGGATTTTATGATTTAGTCATAATAGTAAAAGCAAATACTATAAAACAACTCAATAATTCATTAAAAAAAATTAGACAAAATAACAATGTCACAAAAACCGAAACAATGCCTATAATAGAATAAAATGATAAACATTGATTGATATACACTTAGGAATAGATGATACAGATTCAAATGAAGGAATGTGTACGACATATCTAACGACACTAATATTAGAAGAATTAATGAAAAAAAATATCATAATGACAGATTATCCAAATTTAATTAGATTAAATCCAAACATTCCATGGAAAACAAGAGGAAATGCTTCATTATGTTTAAGATTCAAAAGCGATAAACCAAAAATAATATTTAAAATTGCAAAAAAAATTCTTGTAGAAAATTCTGAGAGCAAAAAACAAAAAGCAAACTCTGGAATAATTATGCTACAATCAAAAAAAATACCAGATGAAATAATNAAATTTGCAGANAAATGTTTGTATCAAGAAATTAAAATGACAGAATTAAACAAAATAATCAATCACAACAATATAGAATATTTTGGTCAAGGAACAAAAAGAGGNTTAATAGGAGCACTAGCAGCTATAGGAAATACATTATCATCAGATCATACTTATGAATTAATAGCATATAGAAAAAATATCAAAGTAGAAAGAGGAGTAAGTTTAGAATCATTAATAAAAATAGATAAATCAAAAATCTATTCNACTTTTAACAATATAGATTATAATAATTTTAGAATATTAATTACACCACATGGAAAAGATCCAATATTCTTTGCAATGAGAGGAAACAATCCAATAGATTTATACAATGCCATGTCAAAATTAGAAATTTATGANCAAGCAGAGAGATTTATAATATATAGATCAAATCAAGGAACAAGTGAACATTTACAAAATAAATTTGATCTAAAGAACATAAAAACATATCAATCAGGNTATGTAAACGGAACAATTTCTAAAAAACCAAATGTTATAAGAGGAGGTCATATATTTTTAAAAATTGAATCAAATAACAACCATATTAATTGTGCGATATATGCACCAACTATTACATTAAAAANTATTTCAAGAAAACTAGAAAAAGGAGACGAAGTAGAAATAGGAGGTGGAATAAGTAAAAAATCAAAAGAATATGATCAAGTATTAAACGCAGAATATATTAAAATTAACAAATTAACAAAAAAAGTAATCAATATAAATCCGAAATGTAAAATGTGCAAAAAAGTAATGAAATCAATTGGATATAATAAAGGATACAAATGTATTAAATGTGGAGTGCGATCAAATATTATTAAAAAACGNNAGATAACAAGAGAAATAAAAAAAGGATTATATTTACCAGTGCCATCAGCACAACGTCATTTAACAAAACCAATTGAAAGATATGGAAAAGAAAATTATAAAATAAAAAACATACCAAAAGGAACTTGGTTTAGAATATTTTAAATNCAAAGGTACATAAAATGAATTCTAAACAACTAGGAATAATTGAAATTATAATTGCCACATTAATTTGGGGAACTCTAGGCATAATTATCAAATCAATTGAAATGGAACCTGCGTCAATAGTTGCGTATAGATCTTTAATAGCAGTACCAATTATGATTTTCTTATTGCGAAAAAAAGTGCATTTAATAAAGAATAAGAAAAAAGNAAAGAAAAAAGGAAATTTTATGCTTTTAGTTTTATCAGGAATTGCAATAACATTAGCTTGGACTGCACATTTTTCTGCGTTTAAACTCACATCAATTGCAAATACAGTAATACTACTTTATACTGGACCAGTATATGTAGCAATTTTATCACCATTACTGCTTAAAGAAGTTAGAGAAAAAAGGGCAAATATTTGTTTAATTTTATCCGTATTAGGCATGCTACTAATTTACAATCAAGGTTTAGGAAATGAACTAAATAACAAAGGATTATTATTTGGNGCCTTATCTGGAATATTATTCGCATTTGTAATAATTTCTACAAAAAAATTAAGNAAATACTATTCAAGTATAACAATCGTAGGAACACAAATAATCATATCNGCAATAATATTATCACCAGAACTANTAGTAGAACGAGAAGTTATTATCAACAACATCATTTTACTTCTAACGTTAGGAATAATTCACACTGCAATAGCAGAATTTCTATATATCGATGGTCTTATTAAAATTAGTGCNCAAAAAGCATCTACAATATCATACATAGAACCTGCAAGTGCAATAATATATGCAATAATATTATTTAATGAGATTCCTCAAGGATTAGAAATTGTNGGAATTACATTAATTGCATTATCAAATCTTATTCTAAACATAAAAAGTAAAGATATCTTAGAAATCATAAAAAGATAGCGAGGAGTGGATTTGAACATTCGGCTGTGTTTGCGAATACAAATACAGTCACCGATCTGCGGGTTATGAGCCCGCCGGGATAAACCTGGCTTCCCCACCTCGCTAAAATAATCAATAAGTGCGTATTGACACCTATAAGCATTATTCAAAATTATGAACATATAAATTAACATTAATCGTCGTATTCTTCAGAATTAATTTGACGAATCTTCCAATCCAATGCTTTCATTAGTTTTGAATTATCTAATAATCTAAGTGCTTGTCCACAAACTTGGCATATAAAACTAACTTCTATAGCCTTTGCAAAAGGATATTTTAGACAAGTAGGATTTCGACAATGATAAAATTCATTATCATCTTCAAAATCGAAGCGTTGAGTTAATCTTTCTACTGCTTTCTTTTTTTGATTTTCGACAAAAGGCTCTACTTGATCACGTTGTGCTTTCCACCTATATACAAACCAACCACGTTTAACATCACGTACACGAATTCCAGTAATTAATGAACGTCCAAAGAGATCATAAAGTGTTTTTCTTACAATATTAATCTTCAGATCGGTGAATTCTGCTATTTCTTCGTCAGTAGCATGTTCATGACGCAATAATGTCTTGGCAACATTGATATAATCTTCNCCACCAATAAGACCAGCAACTTTAACAAATGAATCTTCAAATTTTTTCTTAGGCAAGAACGTAATATCAATCATTTAATAAGATTAAACGTTTTCCTTTTCAAATAAGTCAACTTTCCGTGTTTGTATTAAAGGATCATTATAATACACATAAAATATTATTAAACTAATTAACAACAATAAAGGAGAAATTACAAAAGGCGAGCCTNTCCAGACATAATCATAGAATACAAAACAGATTATCGGACCAACTGCTGAACCAAAACCACGAAATCCCTCAATTAAACCAGATAACTGTCCACGTTGTGCAGACGGAATTATATCACCTTCCAATGAAACTAAAGATGGCAAGAATATACCAATCATTGAGAATCTACAAATAACAAGAAAATATAGTTGAAATACATTATCCACAAAAATAATCGAGAAAGTTGATAGTTGTCCAAGAATTATAGCAAAAGTAATAATCAATCTCCTATTTTTACTATCAGCAAGTCTACCACCTACAATCTGACTTAAAGAATTAGAAAATGCACCTAAAGAGAACGATATAGCCGAAATGCTAGCAGTTTCTATAAGTGAATAACCAAGAACTTGATATACATACAATACAAGAACAGGTCTGAACATTCCAAAAGCAAATCCATGAGAAAAATTCATCAGAAGCGAACTGTAAAATGTATAAATGTATTTAGCATCAATATCGTCAAGAATTTTAAAAAGACGAGTTCTTTGTTGGGAGAATTTAGATGAAGGCAGAGTAGCAAAAGCAAAAATTGATGACAAAATACCAAAAGACCCTGCAAATATAAACGGAATCCTAAAGCTATCAACAGCAGAAAGAGAATAATTAGATTGAAAATATGNGAGTAAAAATGCTCCAAATATAGGACCAATCGCCATACCTATTCCTGCAGATACATTCAATACAGAAANTGCCCGGCCTCTTGCACCAGTCTCCACTAAATCATAAATAAAAGCTCTTGCAGATGGCCATATTAACCCTGCAGTAATACCTTGAAATGTACGCAATATTAAAACATGTTTCCAATCCTGTGAAAAATAAAATAAAATAGTAATTACTCCATAAATAAATAAACCATAAACTATAGAATGTTTTCTGCCAATACGATCAGAAATAGATCCTAATCCTAAGGAAGTAATTGTTCTTGTTATCATAAAACCGGTTGTCAATAATCCGATTTGTAATCCTAAACTTGCGCCAAGTGATTCAGCAAACAATGGGAGATAGGGAAAAAATATTCCAAAACCAAATGTCATATTTGCAACTGCAAGTGACAAGGCAATTATTGGCCAAGAATAAGGATTGTTAGCAGTCATATAAAAATTTCATTATAACCTATTTGTGTTTAGATAATTTTTTTATATCTCGTAACAGAATTGGAAGAAAAGACCCTACGTCAGAAACAACACCAACNGCTTGTCCAGTTCCACGATCTAATAATTTAGTAACAGATGAAGGATTAATATCTATAGCAANGACTTTAACAGTAGAGGGAAGCATATTTCCAACTGCTATAGAATGTAACATAGTAGAAAGCATTATAACAAGATCTGCATTTGNAAGAAGTGCCTGATATTTCTTTTGTGCTTCTACTACATCAGTAATAACACCNGGAGCAGGACCATCATCNCGNATAGAACCAGCTAAAACAAAAGGAATATTATTTTTTACACATTCATAAAAAATTCCCGATTTTAGTTTTCCAGAAGTAACAATCTTTTTCACCGAACCAGCTTTAAATAATTCATTAACGGCAATGATGTGATTTCTATGCCCCATAGTAGTAGAAAGACCTTTTTTAATATCTATGCCAAGAGANGTATGAAGTAATGAATGTTCAACATCATGAATCAATAAGGCATTACCAGCCAATAATCCTTGAACAAACCCCAAATTAATTAATTCAGAAAGTGGGCCAACGGCACCAGTATGTACGATAGCAGGACCTCCAACAACAACTATTTTACCACGATTATTCCGAATAGAAATAAGATCTTTTGCAATTTTTAATGAAAGAGATTGAATTGGTTTTTCAGTAGAAGTATGACTACTCATGAATTGAAATGCGTCAAGTCCTTCTCTAGGCCTCTCAGGAGGAATAATTTTGATTCCTTCTTCACCTACAACAATGAAATCACCTTTATGAATATCACGTAACATAGTACAAATGGCCGTTTTTTTCTTAATATCCAATACTATAGCTTTATCCATCATTTGATTCTTTACCTTAATCCATTTATTATCTAAATAAACAAATGTGGGATTATTAGTAGTAGAATAGAAATTATCAGGGAGAACAGAATCTTTTTTTGCTTTAATATAATCGACATTTTGTAATTCAACAGCTACAGCACCGGCCCTATAA
Organism: Nitrososphaerota archaeon; assembly: GCA_002693165.1. The sequence continues at coordinate 6,444 of NZOP01000021.1, read as the reverse complement.
ATTTCTTGAAGTATACTTTCTAAATGTAATTTATTTTTTCCAGCAATTAGGAGTTTTGCATAGCTATAATCTTTTTTTCCAGATCCAATAACAAATTCTTTAACTTCAAAATCACCTTTCANATCCATAACTCGATCAAAAATTTTTGTNAGAATCATAGAATCAATAAGATGTCCTTCGACCTCAATTTCTCTAGTATATTGATTATGGATTTTCTTTCTCATTATTACATGTAATCTTCCATAATGTAATATTTAGGCTTATTAGTAAAGTCAAAATATAAGAGAAACTACAATATCATGAATGACGAATAAATTAAAAATCAANAGTCATGAAGTAACAGAAGGTGCAGAAAGAGCACCTGCAAGAGCAATGATGAAAGCTATGGGACTAGATGATACAGATCTTGGGAAACCATTAGTAGGAGTAGCAAGTACATGGAATGAAGCAACCCCTTGNAATATACATTTAGACCGATTAGCACATAAAGCATCAGAAGGAGTATCGCGTGCAGGAGGAACACCAAGAGAATTTATTTCAGTGTCAGTAAGCGACGGTATAGCAATGGGACATGAGGGTATGCGTGCGTCACTAGTTAGCAGAGAAGTAATAGCAGATTCCATAGAATTGATGGTTCATGCACATAGATACGATGGAGTAGTAACAATAGCAGGATGTGATAAGAGTTTACCAGGTTCAATCATGGCATTAGCACGTCTAAATCTACCTGGAATATTCATCTATGGAGGCACAATTATGCCTGGAAATGTAAATGGAAAAGACATCACAATCCAAGACGTATTTGAAGCAGTAGGAAGTCATGCGTCAGGGAATATCACATTAGAAGAATTAAAAGAAATTGAAGATAATGCGTGTCCAAGCGCAGGATCATGTGGAGGATTATACACAGCAAATACAATGTCGTCAATAAGTGAAGCAATAGGAATTGCATTACCAGGAAGTGCATCACCTCCTGCAATTGATGAAAATAGAAATAAATTATGTATTGAAACNGGTTCAACATTAATGAAATTATTAGAACTAAACATCAGACCAAGAGATATACTAACGTTTGAAGCTTTTGAAAATGCAATAGTAATGCTACAAGCAATGGGTGGTTCAACTAACGGAGTTTTACATTTATTAGCAATGGCAAAAGAAGCACAAGTAAATTTATCAATAGATGACTTTGAAAGAATAAGAAAAAAAGTCCCTCATATTGCAGACATGAGACCTGGTGGTAAATATGTCATGTTAGATTTAGATAAAGTAGGAGGAGCACCAATAATATTAAAAAAATTACTAAAAGCAAATTTAATCAACGGCGATGTATTAACTGTCACGGGAAAAACAATGAAAGAAAANTTAAACNACATAAAAGACGCCGTAGAAAATGACATAGTAAAAGAAATCTCAAAACCAATTAGTAGATCAGGAACATTAACAATATTAAGAGGAAATTTAGCTCCAGAAGGGGCAGTAATAAAAACAGCAGGAATAAAGAATTTGAAAATATCTGGAAATGCCAAAGTATACAATGGTGAAGAAGAAGCTTTCGTAGATGTTTCAAAAAATAAAATCAAAGAAGGAGACATTATAGTAATCAGATATGAAGGTCCAAAAGGAGGACCAGGAATGAGAGAAATGCTAGGAGTTACGGCAGCATTATATGGACAAGGTCTTGGAGAAAAAGTAGGGTTATTAACAGATGGTAGATTTTCGGGAGCTACTCACGGACTAATGGTGGGACATGTTTCGCCAGAAGCAGCTGCAGGAGGACCAATAGCTATAGTAGAAAACGGAGACAAGATAACAATTGATGCNATTAACAGTAAAATAAACTTAGAACTCACTGAAAAAGAAATTAANGAGAGATTACAAAAATGGAAGCANCCAGAACCTAGATATAAATGGGGAGTATTATCAAAATACNCAAAACTAGTTTCGTCNGCATCAGAAGGAGCTATCTGTAAGTAAAATAGNAAACNCTGTAAAAAATACTTAACATCCTTTGTTTATACTTTATACTAGGCTACTGCATCCCAAGCTTTAGAGAGATTAACTCGTTTGCGTCTCGCATAATTAATGATATTTGAACTTGTAGTTGATATTTTAGAGGCAATAATTTTCCTTGGTTCGCCAACTACTTTGTTGTTTTTCAAAACTACTGCCTTGAAGTCACGACTATTACGTTGACTTTGTGTGATTAGTAATGAATATCTAGGTTTTCTAGGTGTTTTTGCTTTACGCTTTGGTGCTTTACGTTTTACTGCTTTACGCTTTGGTGCTTTACGTTTTACTGCTTTACGCTTTGGTGCTTTACGTTTTGTAGACCTACGTGATTTTCCACGTGTAACCATGAGTATTAGTTAGAAAACAAACTATATTTACATTTATATTCAAAAAAAATATTTTATGCGTATTTTCCGGTATTAAAATAAATTTAATAATTGTTAATTTTATTCATCAAGAGTGCAAAATAATATTATTAAAATACATAAAAAATTAGAATCTATTTATCCACCAATTAAAACTTCATTAAAATATAAATCAATTTTTCAATTATTAATTGCAACAATTTTATCNGCTCAATGTACAGACAAAATTGTTAATAAAACCACAAAAAAATTATTCAAAAAATATCCAAACGTATCAGATCTAGCAAACGCAGATATTAGAAATGTAAAAAACATAATAAAATCTACAGGCTATTACTCACTAAAAGCGAATAGAATAAAAAATACTTCAAAACGCTTAAGAAATAATTATAATTCTAAAGTCCCAGATAACATGGAAGATCTACTAACATTAGATGGCGTGGGAAGAAAAACAGCAAATATAGTATTATCTGTAGGATTTAATAAAAATGTAGGAATTGCAGTAGATACACATGTTATAAGACTAAGCAATAGATTAAAATTAACAAAAAATACCAATCCTGAAAAAATTGAAATTGATCTAATAAAAATATTACCAAAAGAGTTATGGAATAAATTTTCTATATTATTAATTTTACATGGTAGAAATATATGTCAGGCAAAAAAACCAGATTGTAGTAATTGTATATTAAATGATTTGTGTCCATATGCTAAAGAAATACTGAAGAATTAACAATATCATTATAATTAATTCCNGATTGAATTAAATTTCTTTCCAACATCCAAGAATATAGATCAAGAAATTCATCTTCAGGATATTTTTGCCANAATTCCCACTTTGGNATAGAAATATTTNATNGGTTATCAATAATTATTTTTTGTTTATCGGTAGGAAATTTATCAATAATGAATTGTAATTTCTCAAGATAAAAGTCACGAATTTCAGAAGGATTGTTATTTATGAAATTAATCGACATATTTGTTGCACGTATAAATGAACGAATTACTTCGGCATTCATATCATTATGAGAAATCATTAAAGTTCCTCTTCGCCTAGAAGATTCCATTAATTTTTTTAAACCTAGAAATTGAGCAAATTCACAATATATTCCCATTAAACTCGATGCAGATGCATCTCCATTAATTGTAGATAATAACCTCTCATGAGGATCACCGAGTTTTAAGAAATTCAAATCATCTACAGGAAAATACTTTTCAAGATCTTCCACAGTAGTATAATAAGAACCAGTAGACGATTCAACAGAGATTTTTTTATTTCGTAGTTGTTCAGGTTGAGAAATATTTGAATTGTTATTTACATATAAACCAAAACTTCCATTAATAGCATTTTTATTCCAAGGAGACCAACACACAATTTGAGAATTATTATTTTCAATTACACGAGATAATGAAACATATTCAGCAGCATGATAAAAATCAGATAATTTATTTTTTTGTAGGTCGATATACATTTTACTTTTACTAATGACTTGTGATTTAGGAGTGACATTATGAATTTTTATATTCAAACCCTCGTCTTCATAATATCCATTTTGAATTCCTATTAATTCAGGCAATGACCAATAAAACGCATAATCATTTATACTGAGATTAATAACATCAGAAACTCCAGACATATTGTATATTTGAATTCATAACATTTATTAATTGTTTCAGTGTTTTACTAGATTGTGAGCGTTAAGATCAACATACAACTGTTAAAAGTAGAGACATTGCTTAGTCTCTTACTTAAGCTATAAATTTACAGTTCACAATATAACGCTTTTTGGTGAATAATTTTGGGTTTATACGTTCATAATATAAAATATTTGTACTTGTATCAAGGAATTAGTGTATAATATGAAAAACGAATACCTAATATCAACTGTCGTAGAAAACAAGCCAGGTGTACTGTACAGAACAGCAAATGTGTTTAGACAGAGAGGTTATAACATTAGAAGTATATCAGTAGGAGAATTAAGAGATAATACAATGTCAAGAATGACATTCACAATAGATGCTGACGAAATGTCAATAAACCAGCTTGTCGGAGTAATGAATAAACAAATAGATGTTGTCGAAGTCAAAGTTCTCGATCCAAAAAGAATGATTAAAAAAGAATTGGCGCTCATAAAAATATATATCAAAAACCAGAATATGATACCAAAAATTAGAGATATTGCAAACATAGGAACCATTATTGATGAATCAGTAAATTCTATAGTAATAGAAATTACAGGTACGTCGGAAAAAATCACAGATTTCATCGAGCTTGCGTCAGATTATGGGAAACTAGATATAGCCAGAACTGGAGTGACAGCTATTGAGAGAGGAGAATAAAATGTCCAAGAACACAAACTTGATAAAGATTTTTGATACAACATTAAGAGACGGTGAACAAACACCAGGTGTAAGCCTTACACCAGAAGATAAGTTAAGGATAGCTATTCAATTAGATAAATTAGGAGTAGATACTATTGAAGCAGGATTTCCAATAACTTCACGAGGAGAAGCAAATGCAGTTAAAGAAATCTCAGAAGCAGGATTAAAGACAGAAATATGTGGATTAGCTAGAGCTGAACCAAAGGATGTGGAAACAGCATTAAATTGTAATGTTGATTTAGTCCATGTATTTATAGCTACTTCAGACATACATATGGAACACAAATTAAAAATGAATAGAGAAGAAGTAGTAAAAAGAGCTTCAGATATGGTAAAATTAGTAAAGGATAGAGGAGTTCCTGTAGAGTTTTCGGCAGAAGATGCATGTAGATCAGATCCAGATTTCTTAATCGAAGTATTCAAAGCAGTAAGCAATGTAGGAGTAGATAGAATCGATATAGCAGACACTGTAGGAATAATGAATCCAACAACAATGTTTAATCTAGTGACTAAAGTCAAACAAGTAATAAAAGAACCAATCAGTATGCATTGTCATAATGACTTCGGCTTAGCAACAGCAAATTCTCTTGCAGGTATGCTAGCAGGTGCAGAAAGAATACACGTTGCAATTAATGGATTAGGAGAAAGAGCAGGAAATGCAGCACTAGAGGAAGTAGTAATGTCACTACAAAATCTTTATCAGAAAAAAACAAACATTAATACAAAATTAATATATGAAACATCAAATCTAGTTTCAAGACTGACAGGAATAAACCCGCAACCAAATAAAGCAATAATAGGAGATAATGCATTTGGTCACGAATCAGGTATTCATGTACACGGAATTATTAACATGCCAATTACATATGAACCTCTTGAACCTGAAACAGTAGGAAGAAAACGATGGATACAAGCAGGTAAACATGCAGGGACTCATGGTGTAAAAGCACAACTTGAAGAATTAGGATATGATGCAAATGAGAAACAGGTTAAAGAAATATTAGCTAGAGTAAAGGATCTCGGAGATAAGGGAAAGAGATTAACAGATATGGATTTGGATTCAATTGCTAGATCAATTCTAGGACAAGAAACAGATGAGAAAATATTAGAATTAATAGACATATCAGTAATGACAGGGATAAAAACAACACCAACTGCCTCGGTAAAAATTTCAATGAATGGAGAAACACACGTTGCTGCAGAAACAGGAGTAGGTCCTGTAGATTCTGCAATCAAAGCAATTCAAAAAATTAGTGACAAATTAGCTCATATTAGATTAAAAGATTTCAGAATTGATGCAATATCAGGAGGAACTGATGCATTAGGAGAAGTAGTAATAAAAGTAGAAGATGATGAAGGAAATGTTGCTACATCAAGATCTTCAGACGGAGATATAGTAATTGCCAGTACCGAAGCAATGATTGATGGAATAAACAAGATTCTTACAAAAAAGAAGATTTCTTCACCAAAAGAACAGTTAGCAAATCCATAATGGAAAAGGAGTTAATACATAATGGCAATAACAGAGAAAATCATAGCAGCACATGCAGGTTTAGAAAATAATGACCGAAACATTATTTGAGAAAATATGGAATTCCCATATTGTAGTTGAACGAGAAAACGAACCTTCTTTGATTTACATTGATCGTCATCTTGTTCATGAGGTAACCTCACCGCAAGCATT
>NZOP01000020.1 GCA_002693165.1 Nitrososphaerota archaeon | reverse complement strand
TGATTTGAATCCAATAATTCAAAAACTCGATAGTATGAATATTGATTCAATAACACTGAATTATATCTCTCTCAATACTGTAGGTACTGGAAATCACGGTTGTGGAGAACTAGAACTTCCAGGCAGAGGCCAAGGTGGAGGCAGTGGCGGATATGTTTGCCACAAACCCGAAGACGCAGAAATGAAACCTGAACTAAAATACCATTTATCAAACAACCCGAACTGTTCCACATCTGATGATGAACTCTTCACCAAACAAGAGGATTGGAAAATAGTTACAACATGGAAATTTGAAACACCTGGAGAACGATCCAATACTCCCACAGATATTTTACAAATTGAAGTCAGGTCTACTTCGGAACGGTACTTATGTCTCTCATTAAGTCAGGATGGCACAGACCAAACAGGGGACAATAACCCAAACGCAGATCACTATAGGTTGTGGGCTATTGAAGACGTGAAGATTGAATTCACTTTTGTTGAAAAATAATCCTCGACCACTGGCCCAGAAACGAAACCAGTAACACCATTAGCAATCCGTACTGTACATACACTATATTCTGGTTGTAAAAACCAAAGAACACTCCTTCCACCAACGAGTTCATCAATGCCATTGCAAACAAAGAGATCAAACTGATTTTAATTCCCATATTGTTTCTCACAAACGGAAAAACCAACAATACCGATAAAATCAATACGACCAATAAACCTCCTGCAAAACCGAACACCATTTCGTTAAATCCGTCACCCAGACACACTGCACTGGATCTACCAAACCAGGACAAACTAATGGAATAGTCCAAGCCATATGCAGCACAGACGAACGCATGGCCCACCTCATGCACAACAACAAGCGGGTAGACCAGAAACAGCGACAGAACGGAAACTAAAAACTGCCCTTTATCCATTAACTATAATACACGAAGAAAGATTATATTTTTTTAAAATAATACAACATCATGGTAAATTTCTTTCAAAAAAACGAAATTACTTGGGTTAATCCTAAACAACATGAAGATAAAATCCAACTTCAAACACCCCTAGATAATACCCTACAAAGACGAGAACTCGAAAATCCACACTTGTCAATCTATTGTGTACTTGCTTGGTATGAAAGATATCAACGCTTTCAAGAACCACCCCCACCACCATCATTGGAAGATTCACCTTATTTTATGAGCATTTTAACTCAAGATGACGTTTGGAACCCCAAACCAAAACCAAAGCCTTTCAAACCCCATTATGATATTTTCTTTCCTCGTATTGTTTTCCATAAACACAACATGAAAGCAGTGTATGATTCGATTCCTCCCGAAATTCGTGGTGACGCAAACTATCATAAAACACCACTAATCCACAATGCCGGATTATGGGCTATCATGACAAACTGCATTTTTTATCACGAGCTTGGTCATCATTTAGTGCAACTATTCACAGAAAGACCCGATAACAAAGGCGTTAAACGCACCAACATGGATGACGAACAAAAACTATGCGAGTATATTGCATTCAAAAAAATGCATGAAAAACTTACTACAAAAAATAGCTTAATACTTCCCTCAAAATACACTAAAGAAAACGAAACCGACGCCGTTACCTGGACAGACATCGGCGATTCCGAAATATATCGAAGCAGAATGTCTAAAAATAATGTTATGAAAGGCATCAATTCGGTTAATAATACTAATTTTACTAATACTCAAGCATCCAAAATCCTAAATTGGATTCTTGCTGCCTTTGGGGGCCGTGGAAAAGGAGAAATATATCATCCAGAAATAACAACCGATACACAAACAATGATCGATACTGATCCAAATATTTGGGAACAACTATATGATCTTATTTACAACGACGATTCGGAGTATGCAAACCCCTATGGCATTGAACCTATACCAAACGCAAATGCCACATCATACAACGGCCAGTATAGGAAATCAAACAGTGATTGGAGCGCAGGGCATATAATTCATAAAACCCTTATTATGTCATACGAATCAAAACAATATTCGCACCAACCACACCCACGATGGTAATAAATTATGTTAGAAGATCTACCAGGAAACACCAGCATAGATGACACTGAGGATGTTATCTTCTGCCAGAAATGCCACAAGTATGTTGAGACTGAAGACTGGACTGCAATACGAATGTCAAACGGCACCATTTTCTATCTTTGCTTTAACTGCCATAAATTTTACATCTCAGAGGTAAACGGGGAATGGAAATTATCTGAAGAGAAAATTGAGGGATTAAAACAAGAATACCTAGACTCGGACGAAGACTTTGAATGCTTTACGAAATAAGATTAAATAAATAATGACTCCTAACGAAGCAAGACAAATATTGGGTATTTCATCAACCGCCACACAAGATGAAATAAAACAAGCTTGGAAGGATCTTACGTTTAGTTTTCACCCAGACCGTGCAGGAGTTGGAAATGAGGCAAGAAGAAAAAGACTGGAAGAAAAGCTAAAGAAAGTAAATATGGCTTATGGTATCTTGAAATCTGTTCAAAGAGTTAAAAAACCAACGAAAAGACAAAACACTTCTCCAAAAACATCACAACCAACAGACGACTGGCGAGTATTCGCCGCGAGAACCACAAAGGAAGGCCTAAAAAAACTTCGAAAAGAGGCTGTGAAGAAATACAACAAAGANTACAANGAAAAAAACAAAGAAAAACTNAAAGCGCTACGCAAAGAATACCAANAAAANAGTAAAGAAAAACTNAAAGCGCTACGCAAAGNATACCAAGAAAAAAACAAAGAAAAATTGNAAGAAATCCAAAAAGATTGGAGAGAAAAAACCAAAAAAAGACTAAAAGAATACANAAANGAACTGAAAAAGAAATCTAAACAGACATTTCCCTAATTATTACGGCTCCGGTTGATAAATTAATTCATAAATAACACATTGAAAACTATTTCGGACTCAACCTGATCACTNCACTGGTAACACCGGTCAAGTTATTTTTCCACATAATCAAATAATACATTAATTTGTACTTATTTCTAAATTTTTTATTTATCGTTTTATACTCGTCTTTCATAGGTTCAATAACAACTGCCTTTGCACGGACTTTATCACCGGTAATCTTACCTCTTGATGTACATGGAGCTATTATTACATTTGAATTACCACGTATCCGTTTAATCTTTCCAGCTTTCATTGACGTACGTATATACCCACGCCCATCAATATTGACTATCCAAACAGGAGTGTGCACTTCCTCTCCTGCTTTTCTATAAGTAGTAATATTAATTGTACCCTTTGACAAAATCTCCAAAAACTTTGATACGCTTTGCATTTTCCCTTAAATTCCTATTACGTTGTTCTCCGATAACGTGGCTTGCCCCTTCCACGTTTTTTAAACGGTCCACGCGCACCGCCGGATTTACCTCTTTTATTTGATGAATAATTTTGACCTTTGCTTTTGTTATCATGCCTTCTCTTTTTTTCGTCTTTTCTCCGTTTATTGAATTTCTCCCTTTTATCCGTAGATTTCCATTTGTTAAGTTTCTCATCAATATTATCACTTCCTTCAAAAGGATCCACCTTGCATTTCAATTTCTCTCTNAAACGGTAAAAACCAACACGGTCTCTTTCAGAAATCAAAGTTATCGCCTTACCNCGACTATCTATTCGTGCTGTCCTTCCTATCCTGTGGAAGTATGTCTCCCTTGTTTTTGGTACGTTATAATTCAAGATATAATCTATCTTTTCAACATGAATTCCACGACTCAACAAATCGGTTGCAACTATTATCTTTGTGTTTTTCTCCTTGAATTTTCCCAACGATCTGTCTCGNTGCTTTTGGCTCATATCACCATTAATCAAAACTACGCCTATTTTTTTCTCCTTAATTGCTTTGTATACATGATGGGATTCATGCTTAGTTCTACAAAATATAATTGCTTTCTTTGGATTGATATTATTAATTAATTCACCCAACGCATCGCCTTTGTTTTTTTGAGTAAAATAATAATATTGTTCTAATTGTTTTTCTGAAATTTTGTTATCCTGGTTGATGAGAACTTTTATTGAATTCTTTTGATATTTTTTTGATAAACTTATTATTTCTTTTGGGAAAGTAGCGGAAAACAGCGCCGTTTGGTGCTCATTCTTAATTGATTCGACTATGAATTCTATATCGTTGATAAAACCCATCTCCAGCATCATATCAGCTTCATCAATAATCAAAAATTTTATCCAGTCTAAATTTATTATTCTCTTTCTAATGAAATCAATTAATCTCCCGGGAGTTGCAACAACCACATGAGGATTTCTCTTTACAGCTTGAGCTTGAATCGAAAACGACTTCCCTCCACATACTCTGACTATTTTTACCTTTTTGTACTCTGAAATATTCCTTAGGTCTTCAGTTACTTGATCAGCTAACTCTCTAGTAGGAACCATCACCAGTCCTTGAATGTCTGAATGNCTTGACTCAATTTTATGTATGACTGGAATGCCATAGGCCANAGTTTTTCCAGTGCCGGTATTTGACTGAGCAATGATATCCTTATCATCAATTAATAATGGAATTGTGCTTTCTTGGATTTCGGTAGGATTTACAATACCTGATTTACTTAAAATTGGAAGTAATTTTTTATCTATTCCTGTTTCTTCAAAAAGCGTTTTTAGATTTGACATGTGGCTATACGATACCAATCAGTTGATACATTTGAATATATAAACTCCACCCACTTCATCCAATAATGGGCGAATCTGAAGAATTTACCTTCTTGAATGAATCTGTTTTAACTTCATAAATTACGCCTGATTCATACATCCAACCTAGGGTTTCTTGCGCCTCTGTCCACGAAAACTTNCCCGTATTGACCAAATTTACGATAAATTCAGATCCCTTNACTGTTTTATTNTCTGATTTCCCCTTCAAAATATTAAACACATAATTTGCCACATGAAATTTTTCCCTTTTTGTTATTCTACCCTCGGTCATCGCAAACAACAATTTCCTATTTATGTCACTATGGAACGTCTTCGAAGAACGACGCAGCTTATCCAATTTCGAGTATATTTCCTTCCTCTTTACATCCAACTCATCCATTATCTTTTCCAAATTACTAACTTTTTTTGCCATTGCCCTTGCCTCTAAATTTCTNGGATTAAACCCATGCTTATGGAGAATNAANTCACTNTACAGATCATTTCTACAATCGATCAANACATACGCCTGCTCCTCNACNTCCTGTAGACGTTTTAACAANANCGTTAATGATTCTCGTTTCTCAAAAAAACTTTTTATTACTAAAATACATCCCCNNATTTACACCGGTCAACAAAAAATAAATCACTATTNNACTAANANNATTAACTTCATGTCAATTATANTTCCTCATGTNAATTATATTTCCTCATTAAATCCTACAAATGAATTTACCACAATATGGGGAATACAATTGTACTTAGGAACAGAACAAGGACAACAACTACAATAACTAATCTATAGATTGGATTTGACTTGTTGAATACTACTATCTCGTAACTTTTACACCTTGGACAGATCTCATTAAACAAAACATCGGATTTTGGTCCTGTCTCGGAAAACTCCAGCTCGCAGCTCTCGCACTTTAACATACATTCATTGCTTCAAAGTTTATCATATAAAAATTCATGACCCGTTGTTAATTTATTAATTCATCCAGCATTCCAACATCAGTAACAGGCAACTTGCAAACAAAGTCATTACACACATAAGCAGTCGGCAAATCATTAATTTGTTTTTTATCTTTCAATATAGGTATTATTTCAGAATACTCTTCAGAACTTTGATGTGCAACAACTAGGTTGGATCTATACGATTTGAAAACCGCTGAGAGCATTTCTTTTGTTTTACTGTTTGACCTATCACCAACTATGACCACTTGTTTACAACCCGACAAGTAATCATCCAGAGCAACCAGCCAACTGGATACCGCATAGGGATGATTTTCCATCTGCAACCTTACAGATTTCAATGCCTTTTCTGCTGAAACAAGGAATTTACTATCATTTGTGTATGCGTAAAGAGCTAACAACACTCTTGTAGCAACCGCCCCAGGCGACGGAACGCCGCCATCATACAAACTTGTTGGCCGCACTATTGGATTTTCATGATCCAAAGTGGTGTCAAAGAAATATCCTATCTTATCATCTTGGAATTTGTCAATTATATAATTACCCAGAATCTTTGCAAATTCTATCCAACGCGGATTGAATGTNGCGTGATAGAGTTTTAATAATCCATCCGCAAAAAATGCGTAATCTTCCAGATATCCAAGTATCTTTGCATCACCGTTCTTCCATACATGCAACAGCGATNCGTTTTTATACATTTNATTTANGATAAACTCTGCATTTTTTTCAGCCGCATCAAGAAAATCATTTCTGCCAAGGACTATCGACGCTTCACTTAACGCAGANAACATTAGACCGTTCCATGAAACAATAATCTTGTCATCACGAGAAGGAGCTATTCTTTTTTTTCGTTCCATGTATAATTTTGTTTTTGAACCTTGAATAATTTTTGAGAGATTTTCTTCAGACATGTCCAAATCTAACGCGACATTTGCATGTTCTCCTGGTATGTTCAAAATATTCCTTCCTTCATGATTTCCATCCTTCGTTACATTGAAGTATTTACAAAATGCGTTATACTCATTACCATCCAAAATATCTTGAATTTCATCCTTACCCCAGAGGTAAAACTTTCCCTCGACTCCCTCGCTGTCGGCATTGATGGTGGAATGAAACCCTCCCTCAGGATCACACATCGAAGAAACAACAAACTCCAAAACTCCTTCCGCCGTTTCTTTGTATAATTTATTGCCTGTTAATTGGTAGCCATGCAGATACGTGCTGGACAGCAACGCATTATCATAAAGCATTTTTTCAAAATGTGGTGTAATCCAGTTGGAATCTACCGCGTACCGATGGAATCCACCAGCAAGATGGTCGTAAATACCTCCCTTCGCCATTTTATTCAGTGTAAGATTAGTCATACTCAACACATGATTCAAGTTCGGTTTCCGTGAAATACGGAACAATAACTCAATTAGGTATGATTGAGGGAATTTTGGCGCCGCTCCAAACCCGCCGTAAATCTTATCGAATCTGTTTTCAACTTGCAGGAAAGAGTCTTCAATAGATATGTTTGCTAACGGCTTGTCATCAACAGTGAATGATTCCTGGACTAGTCTTTTACAGACCTGTTCTGCGTTGTTTTCTATCTGTTTCCTGTTTTCCTTGTATTGCTGTGCAATATGGAAAAGCACCTTCTTGAACGAGTGCATACCCATCATGTCCTGAGGAGGAAAGTATGTGCCACCAAAGAAAGGCTTCAGGTCTGGTGTTAAAATGATTGTCATTGGCCACCCACCCCCGCCTGACATCGTCTGCAATGCCTTCATATAGATGGTGTCAAGATCAGGCCTTTCCTCTCTGTCGACCTTAATATTGACAAAATTACCATTCATTATCTTTGCAGTCTCTTCATCCTGAAAACTTTCCCGTTCCATTACATGGCACCAATGACATGCAGAATATCCTATACTCAATAGTATTGGCCTGTCATTTACCTTGGAAACATCCAATGCTTCTTTACCCCATGGATACCAATCCACTGGATTGGTTGCATGCTGCAACAAATATGGACTTGTTTCCTTAGATAATCGATTCAAAACAAAATCAAAACTCAGTTCATTTTATTCTGAGATCACAATAGTGTTGGTTACCTTATTTGCTATTCTTTGTTTCTTTTTACCAAGAAAAATAATTCCCAATAACACATCACCAGGAATTACTGTTGTCTTGAATACAGTCAGAACAATTGCATCAACAAGTGACAACCTAGTTCCATCAACCTTGACGGTTTTTATCTGAAGCATTCTTTTTCCAACAGTCTTACCGAACCTATACTCGTAATACATCCAATACAGAAACCTAAAAGGAAACACGGCCAGATAAGCCCAACCAAGCTCTACAGTGCTAGAAACCGCTCCCACAGTTAATAGATTTCCAATAGGTTCTGGTGGCTCGAAAACACCTGGATAACTAACAAATCCTGACGGAAGAAATATACCAAGAATGAAAAACAAAACAATTAACATCAGTTCAATAACGATATTATCAATTAGATATGCAAAAAATCTTCGAGTCCAAGAAGCAATCCTAATTTCACTCATAATAACACATGATACTCGGAAACCCTTTAGCGTTTTGTATTAATAACAACAAATTAATTTACGGACATTCCTTGACAGCTTTTAGGACTTCATCCACATGTCCATCAACTTTCACCTTCGGCCAGATTTTATTTATCTTACCTTTTGTATCAATAAGGAATGTTGATCTACCAATTCCCATATACTCTTTACCATACATATTTTTCATTCTCCATGCATCATATTTTTCACAAACGTCGCCTTCCTTGTCAGACGCCAACATAAAATTAAGATCAAATTTCTTTACAAATTTTTCATGCGACTCTACACTATCTCTGGAGACTCCTATTACAACTGCTCCGGCCCTTTTGTATTTCGATAAATCATCCCTGAAACCACAAGCTTCTTTTGTACAACCAGGTGTATCATCACGAGGATAAAAATAAAGAACAATCTTTTGTCCTTTTAATTTTGACAGACTAACATTTTCGCCTTTGTTTGTTGGCATGTTAAAACTTGGTGCTTTATCTCCTTCGTTGAGCATATGTAAATAATTAAACAAAGAAATTTATGTTTTCTATTACTATGTAATTATAATTTTAAATTTCGAATCTTATTATACTTGTCAATTTCCTCATCAAGCATAATATCTGATGCCGCGAACCTGCTTTTCATCGTGGTCAATCGCTTCTGATTAACCAACCAACCCACATTAATAAGTTTAATTCTGCTTTCTGCTTTGATTGAATTAATATATTCATTAGAAAAACTTCCAGTCTTTACTCTTAAACT
>NZOP01000019.1 GCA_002693165.1 Nitrososphaerota archaeon | reverse complement strand
GAGAAGTTGGTTTTTCCCAGTCGGTGTTTTTGGTAAGCCACCAACATCTTTTGCATTCTTGAAAGCGATTTAAAGCACTTGGTGAAAGAATGTATTTTTTCTCTATTTCCATTAGTAATTTTTAGTTGGTTTGCCGCTTTTCTTATACGTCTATCAACTATTTTTATTAGAATTTTCTTAGCTTGTAGTCTTTTTATAATAAATTACCAACCAATAATAAAATAAGCAAAATTGCTATAGCGATTCCAACAAATCGTATCCTAGTTTGTTTTGGTTCTCTACTGAATTTTATCAGAACTTTCATTATCATTAGTTAAGACCTATACAATTAAAGTCATTGATAATCCATTACATTAATTTGAAATAACTGTATTAATGGATATTATGGTGAACAGGCCTTTCAAGAGAGAGAAGGATGCAGCCCTGCGGTAATAAAATTATAAACCACCGGACTATATGGAAAGACATTGATCAACATAATTGCGATTGCCCTTGGCGGTGCTCTTGGCGCAGTTTTGCGTTACGTGCTTGGCAATCAAATTTCTATAATATTTGGCACGAACTTTCCGTTTAGTATCCTGATTATCAACGTAATTGGTTCGTTTTTTATGGGAATGGCTGTAGAAAGTTTTAATTTATTTTCAATNTCCAATGAACCNANGCAAAANTTTTTNACAATTGGAATNNTTGGGGCNTTNACTACNTTCTCGACCTTTTCATTAGACGTGATTGATCTAGTGNTNAANAATAGAATNTCAGACGCGTTCNTTTACATTTTTGCATCAGTAATTCTNGCTGTTGGTTTCTTGTTTCTTGGTATGCANNTTATAAAATTNATTAGNNNATTNANATTATTCTAACAAACCTTATATTAAATTTAAAATTANANNNATANTATGCAAATACCACAATATGATGACACAAAATCAAATTTATTTAATGAAATATTAGCTGCTGGAAAGCAAAGNTATCCAAACGAGCATCCGTGGCAAGAACTTTTCCTTACTGGAAAGCTTTCACAGGATCAATTAAAAGTTTGGGCACAAAATCGTTACTATTTNCATGCAGGTATTCCAGCGAAAGACGCAAACGTATTTGCAAAATTACCTGATGATAAAGATGCAAAAAGTATGTGGTTAGAAAAATTGCAAGAGGAGGCAGGATCTGATGATGAACAATCTCATCCAGATATGTTTTTAGATTTCTGCGAAGGTTTAGGATTAACCNGAGACGAAGTTACCAACGCAAAAGTCTTTGCACCGATAAAGATAGCAGTAGATGCTTACACACATGCTGCACGAATACACCCGTTTCAATGGGGTGTGGGTGCTTCAGTCAGTGAGTATACTGTTCCATACAAAATGGCCAGAATGTTAAAGGCGTTTAAGGAACATTATTCATACATTCCTGAAAACTCACTTCACTTTTGGAGTGCTCACCAGGAAGCAGACGAAGTCCACGGAAATATTATGATAAATCTTATCGAAAAATATGGGCAAACTGAAGCAGACAAAGATTTGCTTATGGATGGCTATATGTTCAAACTCGATTTNCACCGTATAATGTTGGANACCATTCATTACGAAACCGTAGTTACAAAGTAAACCTGAATCAATTTGTNAACTACAAACGACAGCAACATTAGTGGTAAAGTTACTATATATGGCACTGTTGAAGTTGAAGAATTTGAACCATGGCAAAAAAAATTCGAAGAACATTATCCAAACATCCAATTAAATTTTAANCGCAGGTATGTTTATGGAACTCCTCCACCTATGGCACAAGCCGTTATGGATGAGACTAAAAAAGGACAAGACACNGCAGACGTATTAATTGCATCCACTGCACCGATATTACAAATGGAAAATCTAGGAATACTTTCTCCACATAATTTTGACAACTCAATCTTGTCAAAATACAAACATTATAACGACTATTGGATTTCTGTTCTAGCCATTCCTACCGTACAAATGTACAATCCAGAAGCAATTNACGAATCTGATTTACCAAAAGAAGCTCTTGATCTTACAGATGNGAAATGGAANGGAAAACTCACTACACATGATCTTACTTTAGGTACATTTGGCGCTCANTGGCTTACAAAAATTAAAGATCTTTTTGGAGAAGAGAAATGGATGAANTTNGTANATGGACTTGCTAAGAACAAACCTACAAAATTTGGCTTGTTTGACGACCTTACTGATTCACTTACTGATGCAAAAACACCATTNGCAGTAAATGCATTACATCATGATNTGATTAAAGCAAAAGCTGAAGGTAGACCTGTTGAAAGNCTTGTTCTTTCCGATCTTCCTGCGATGTCCACATCAAATGCAATTGCAATTACCAAAGCATCTAAAAACAAAGAGGCTGCTGCAGTTCTTGTAAAGTTCCTNTTGTCTGACGAAGGCCAGGAAATGATAGGTAATTCATCCCATACTGTTCGTGTTCCAGGGAACGAAAANGTAAATGCGAAATATTCTATCTCAAACATTCTTCCAGANGAAGAGGTTGTATACTTT
The DNA here is from genome assembly GCA_002693165.1 of Nitrososphaerota archaeon. Next base: position 10,997 of record NZOP01000019.1, on the reverse strand, counting down.
CCAGATAAAGATGCATATCCAAGAACCCAATCTGACTTAGATCTACTCAAAGAACACTTTAGTTAACTACAATAAAATACTAGACAAATTAAAGATGAGTTCAGCAATTCTGATAACATACGATAGAGATGATGCAATAAACGAAGCATTGGGTCTTTGTGAATCTGCAGGATATGATGTACTACATGTAATTCGACAAAAATTTCTTAAAAAACCAAAATATGGAATTGGAGCCGGAGCCTTGGAAAAACTCGAAGAACTTTCTGACGATCTTGATCCCGATATAATTATTTTTGACGAATTGTTAAAACCAACTCAGAATTACAATCTTGCATCAACACTAAACAAATTTGTACTNGANCGNGANTCNCTTATNCTTGAAATTTTTGAACACCGAGCTTCAAGCAAGGAATCACTCCTCCAAATCAAGCTTGCNAAATTAAAATACGAACTGGTTAGAGCAAAAGAAAAAGTTAACTTAATAAGAAAAGGAGAAAAACCTGGTTTTGGTGGGATTGGTGCGTATGATGCTGATACTTATGCGAATGATATAAAACGTAAAGCACAAACAGTGCAATCTAAATTACTAAAAGCTGGTAACCAAAGNAGANTNCACAGAGAAGGAAGAAAAAAACAGGGATTCAAAACAATTTCCCTTGCTGGTTACACCTCGTCTGGGAAAACCACATTGTTTAACACACTGACTGGCGAATCTGCAGAACAGAGCAAGAAATTNTTTACAACACTGTCCACTACTACAAGAAGAATGACAATAAACCGNGAAGCATTTTTACTTTCAGATACTGTCGGTTTCATAGGAAAACTACCTGCATACATGATTGATGCCTTCAAGTCCACTCTGGAGGAACTGCTTTACACAAATGCTGTTATCGTTGTAGCCGATGCTGGNGACNCANTGTTTGAATTCGAACGGAAACTTNGNAGTTGCGTAAGAACATTNGGCGATCTGGGNGTGGANCGTGGAAAAATCATNTTTGTTCTGAATAAAATGGATNTGGCATCNGACGATCAACTTGACGAAGAAATGGAAATATTNGAGTCACAAGGTTTNGATAAAATNATGGCCATTTCAGCAAAAACAGGAATGAATATAGAAAAATTAAAACAGTTGATTAAGAGAACCTTGAATAATTAACAAATTATAATAATTCTAACAGGATTAATATACATAATTTACTAGATACATATTGTCCCTATGCTAGCAAAAAGATTATCAAACATTAACAAATCTTCTGCAATATTCTACATACTCTTAGGCTTTACACTGTTTCTGATAATCTATCCAGTATCATTTTTGTTGTTTGGAAGTGTATGGAGTGGNACTCCTGGTGGCGACGGACATTTTACATTGGACAATTACCGAATGGTGTTCTCTGATCCAAAAACATTNGAGTTGTTAGTAAATTCCTTGGCTTACGCAGCAGGAAGTGCACTGCTTGGTGTATCCATTGCAACAGGACTTGCATTCATTACAACACGAACAAATTCTCCATTTCGCTCCCAGTTTAAATTCATACCAATACTTCCGATNATATTNCCCGGAATGGTTGACAACCTGGCCTGGATTTACTTGTTCTCACCAAATTCAGGACTTGCAAACACTTGGTGGAGAAACATTACCGGTTTTACTGAACCATTGTTTAACATATATTCTTTACCCGGCATGATTTGGGTAATGGGAATATCACTCGTCCCTCTTTCATATTTAGTAATCTCTGCTGCATTCCAAACTATGGATCCATCATTGGAAGAAACTGCAAGGATAGCTGGCTCGTCAATTTTTAAAATCTTNAGAAAAATTACAATTCCATTAATGTTCCCTGCCATACTTTCTGTTTTCTTATTGACATTCATACTCGCATTTGAATCGTTTGAAACTCCTGCAATGATTGGATTACCCGCGGGTATTGACGTCTTCATGTCGCAAATCTATCAAGCTGTAGTTTGGGCAATACCTCCAAGCTATGGATTGGGAACTGCTTATGCAAGCATAATTCTGGTAATTACACTCACTGCAGTATTCCTTTACCGAAAAGCGACAAGTAGGCAAGAGCGCTTCCAGGTAATAACTGGTAAAGGCTATCAACCAGGTATACTAGACCTTGGAAAATGGAAATGGCTAGGTACAGGAATACTAGGTTTGTATGTATTTCTGCATATTGTGGTCGTCTTTGNAACNGTTTTCATACTTTCATTACAACCATATTGGGACCCAAACAACCTCTTTGGAAACATGACTTTGANGAACTACGAAATTGTTCTTGGTCAGAGAAACATTGTATCAAGTCTAATAAACAGCGGANTAGTTTCGATAGTTTCTGCAACGCTTGTAGTTTTGATGGCAGCTGTTTTAACTTACCTCTCTAGACGTAGAAGANTACGAGGCGCAGGATTATTGGAAGGATTTGGNACNNTNCCNCTNGCTTTTCCTGGCTTTATNTTAGGCCTTGGNCTACTATGGACTTTCTTAACAATACCAATTGGAGTTTATGGAACNGTGTTGGTTTTGATGCTGGCCTTTCTTGTAAAATATATGCCACAAGGAATTCGTTTTGCAACAGGTGCATTAGTACAAATTCAAGATAACTTGGAGGAATCTTCTTCAATAACCGGTGCAGAATGGACTACTACTGTACAAAAAATTACTTTACCATTACTAAAACCCGCATTAATTTCTGCATGGATATACGTGTTTGTTTTAAGCTTCCGGGAATTAAGTTCAATTATATTTCTTGTAACCCCACATAACCAAGTAATTGCCGCGATTCTTTGGGATCTTTTTGTAAATGGAAGTGTTGAGCTTTTGGCAGCGACCAGTATAATATTAACATTTTTCCTGTGGATAGTTGTTATTCTCGCAAGTATATTCTTTAAAGTACGATTTAGATAATCAACTTAATACACTTTCAGCTTTTTTCAAAAGTTCCAAGCTCCTATTCTGATCATTACTTTCTACGTAAATCCTGCATTTTGGTTCTGTTCCAGAAGCTCTAAACAACACCCATTCATCTTCAAACACTAACCTCAAACCATCGATTTCCTCTAACTCCTTTGGCTTTCCAAATTCCTGTAATGCCTTTTCTTTCAAATTCTCAAAATCAAACCCTTTAGAAAGGATATTTTTCTGAATATAATGTTTTTTAGGCACACTTTTCAACAAATCATCAAGTTCCAAATTATTACTGGACATATAATCAACTAATTTTATTGCAGAATAAATTCCATCTTCCCATAATCCCCATTTAGCATCAATTACTTTACTTGGTTCAGTTGCATAAACTCCAGAAATCTTATCCAACAGAATGAATGTTTTTCCTAAACGCGTTCTTGTTACATTGCAATTGTTTTCCTTTGCCAGATCTTCCAACGACACCGACGAATTAATTGATATAACGACGTCCCCCTTTCTCTCTTTTAGTATTATTGATAACAACAAATATGAAAAAACATAATCAGGAACTATTCCTTGTTTTGTAATAATTACAAGTCTGTCTCCATCTCCATCATGAACAAATCCAAAATCCATATCACTATTCTTTACCATGGCAACAGTTTTTCCTAGATTTTCAGCTATTGGTTCTGGACTATGACCCTGAAACAAATAACTTTGATGGGAATTTATTGAAACAACACTGTGTCCAAGCCTTGACAATATCTCCGGCGTATAATTATTTGTCACGCCATTTGCACAATCTACCAATATTTTATATTTCTTTTTTGCAGGGGAAAACAAATCCAGAAGCTTTAATTTGTAATCGATCTTTGTTGATTCGTTATATGCAATCTTTCCAAATTTCCTTGACTGATATTTATAATCAGAGTTGTATTCCTGTAGCATGTTTTCGGTTTCCTCAGATAATGCAACACCTTTTGAATCAAAAATTTTTATTCCACAATAATCTGGCGGATTATGAGAAGCTGTTACCGCAAAACCAAAATCATAATCTCCATTTTTTGTTGCGTATGCAATTACCGGAGTGGGAGCAAAACCAATTTGATTTACAGATTTTCCATAATAACTTAATCCAGATGATAATACATTAGCCAAAAGTATGGCAGACTTTCTAACATCGTGTCCTATGAGGAACTTTGAACCTAATTTACCAAGTACAATTGATTCCACTAGTTTGTTTACCAGGTTGACATCTATCTCATCCTGAAAAACCCCCCTTATGCCTGAAGTACCAAATTTTATAATTTTATTCAATTTTAGCAATATTAATTAAACTACTTAAGATAAAATGTTTAGGAAGATGGCTGATATTAAACAGATTGTAGTATGGGGTACTGCACTAATTATTGTTATTGGTTTAGGGTATATGTTTGGAACTGATACTACACTTGAAGATGCGATTCCAGTTGAAGAAGAAGCAGGTAAAATTTTTGATGATAGAGAAATTCCTGACCAAATAAATCTTGATCCTGTAGGGGAAGTCGTTGTAAGCTTTGACGAAATTGACGATGCGCAACATGTTCCTGGTTCGCCCGGGCAATTTGTACCTGATACTCATACAAATCCTCCATTGGAATGGGTAGACATAAGAAAGACTGAAATTTGGATTGCGGATGAGTGGTTGTGGGTGAAAATTGATATAGTTTCTCCTTCTCCAAGATTATTATTATCGTCATTACCTGTTCCAGCTGAACAACAATTTATGTTAACCGATGAAATGCTTACATGGAGAATACGAATTAACGTCGACGACGATAACAGAACTGATTATACTATTGACGCAGTTTGGAATCCTACTGGACAAGAAGGAGACTCGATAACTGGTGGATATTTTAGAGACGTAAGCGATCCCGAAGGAGTTGAAAACTATGTTCTTGAACGTAATGAATTTCCTGGAGCAATTGGCACAAAAGAGTCATCCTTGTTGACCGGCATACCGCTATCATTTGTAGACAAACTTGGTTCAGAATTTAAAATAGCAATATGTGTTAACTACACAGGCGATCATATCTATCAAGAAGGTATGTTAGTACAAGTTTATGATTGTGATCCTGATACAACCATCCTTGGTTTTGGTTGGATTGAAGTCAAACTATAATACATTACAATAAACGCCGGGAGTGGGATTTGAACCCACGAGTCCCGAAGGACAATCGCTATCTAGTGTGTTTATTTTAGTTCGAGGCGATCGCGTTAGGCTTTGCCACTGTTCTGACTTCGCTACCCCGGCATTTACACTATGTTTTCCATATTTTAAAAATAAATGCTCTAAATTAAGGGAGGAGTTTAAATTACTCGTATAATTATACCATGTGATGGAATACAAGATATTTGGCTTTATTACGTTGTTTATTCTATTATTGAGCTTTTATCCAGCTTTTGGGCAGGCTGCAATAGTGGATCTGCCTTTTAGATTTACTTTCTTGATAACGGACAAAACAATTTATGAACCTGGAGATGATATATTATTCGAAGCCAAATTTTTCAACGAATCACCCGATCATGACATTATTATTACTATGGAAGCAAAAGCTACATTCTTGGACAATATCATAATATCAGAACCTGTAACAATTCCTAAAAATTCTACTGGTTCCATCACAATTACAATTCCATCCAAAGAAGATACGTATGGAAGGAATATTGTTAGACTGCAAGCTTCTGCAATATCTACAACAAATGACTCACTTACCGGTTCAGATACTACTTTATTCCAAGCCGTTTTTGAGGATGAGAAAGTATCATACATACCCATTGCTCTCTTCATTATTGTTGTAGGACTTGTTGGTGGCTTTGTATACTATAGTACTAGAGATTTAGACGAAGTCTGACAACTCTGCTGATTTTATTAAATTTTCGATTAAACTTGCAATCAGTATAGGTCCAACTCCACCTGGAACTGGAGTTATTATATTTACCTTGTTTATCATACCGTTCATATCAACATCGCCTAACAATTTTCCATTTACATAATTATTTGCTGCGTCAATGATAGTTACTTGATCTTTGACCATTTCTTTTTTAAGCCATTCTGGCTTTCCAATATCAGTTACAATTATATCTGTTTTTATTAAATCGTCTAAAGTCAAGTGTTTTCCAACATCTATTTCACTTACTATTCCTCCTTTTTGCCTAAGGACTGATGCTAATGGCCTGCCAATTAAATTAGTAATACCAATAATTGTTATGTTTTTTTTATTAATTGTTACCTTATGTCGTTCAAAAATTGCCATAATTGCATCAACACCGGCAGGATAGTATGAGCTATTATTCTGATCTATTTTTTTAAGTGTGATTGGATTAAGAGCGTCAATATCCTTTTCCAAGGCTATTTCAGACAAAATATTTTCTTCATTAAATTTATCTGGTAATGGCAATTGTACCAATATTCCATTAACTTTTCTATTTAGATTTAATTCCCTTATAATTTCTATTATGTCCTCATCTGACTTGCTTTCGTCAATTTTTTTGATATTGCCGTTAGCACCTGCTTCCTTAATCTTTTTAAGCTTCATTTGTACATATTTTTCTGAACCTTCATCATTTCCTATTAGAAGTATTTCAATACACGGAAAAATTCCTTTATTTTTTAAATAATTTATCTTGATTCTGCTATTTTCTATAATCTCTGCAGCAATATTTTTGCCATCGACAATTGACATATTATGATAAATTATAATGAAGATGTTCTTATAGTTCTATCTCTTAGTAAAAATCAGATGGTACTTAATATAACGGTGGTTAAGACTGGTTTTCTTGCTGTTACTACTCTTATAGAGGCATTGTTAGACGAACGTGCATCTCGCAAAGATATATCCATTCGCTCTGTTTCATCTGGTGCAAAGATGAATAAAGTTGATATTGACGCTGTTGAACAACTAGCAAAGTCAATTGATACCGATTTGTTTATAGTTGTTAGTCCAAATGCATCACTTGACGGACCAAAAAACCTTGCACTTAATTTAGGTAAACTTAAACCAACTATCTTGATTTCTGATAATCCTGCAACTAAAATAATAGAGGAACTGAAAGGGAAAATTGGTTATATAATTATTCAAGCCGACCCATTAATTGGAATTCGTAAGGAATTTCTTGATCCGATTGAAATGTCAAATTTTAATAGTGACGTGATTAAGGTTCTTTCCATTACTGGTGCATTTAGTGCATTAATCCATGCATTGGATTCATTTATTAACGAATCAACAAACGGTAACGCAAATTTACCTAATATAATTATTGACAAACATCAAGCCTTGGAACATTCTGGATTATCTAATCCATATGCAAAATCAAAAGCTTTAGCTAGTTACGAAATGGCTCGACTCGTTGGACGTTTATCTGCCGAGGGAGGCTACAAAGAGAAAGACAGGGAAAAATATCTTTTAGTAGTCAGCGCATCTCATGAATTAATTCGTCAAGCTGCTAAATTAGCCGATGAAGCACGTGAACTTGAAAAAGAAAATGATACTGTTCACAGAAACATTCACGATAGTTCTGGAAAAACTCTTACAAAAAAGAAATTCTTTGATACTCTTTAATTTGGATTGCCCTGTCCAAATTCATTGACATCCTGATAATACCAAGCTATGATTTGTTTGTTTTTTAGTATGTGTAAATTTGATCCAACATCCAATACTTGCCATTTGCAACATTCTTCATATTTCCATGCTGACCAAGCATGATTCGAGTCATTGGCTGTATCAAATATAGAATTTACAAAATAAGCGTTAAACTCCGAGTAGTAAGTAGAATCAATATTATCCTCTCCGATTATGTACTGTGTAGAATTGTACATACTAAAACCATCAGGAACTGAGGTCTGGTTAAAATACAACACAGTTCCATTACCAAAATTAATGATTAGATCAAGGTTTATGGAATTATTTTCAGCAACTATGGTATTTTGTTCTAATTTTATATTCTCATTACCTATATACCATGTTATCGAAATTGCAACAACCGCAATTAACACTACGATGGATATTGATCTTGAATTATTCAATTATATTTAGTTTTTTAGTCAGCATGTATATAAATATAGGCACTAGGACTGAAAAAACAGCAAAGTTAGCTATTTGATGTATGATAGAAAAAGGAATTCCAGTAATTATTCTTAATATCATTCCGTCTACACTCTGATAAATTATTAAACCGTCTAGTGCATTCGTCCAAATATCATATACAAATGTACAAACAATCCCTAAAGATCCAAGCAACACGGTTGTTTGAACAGGTTTACCGGTAAACATATCCTCTATTTTAAAATACTTTCTACAAACAGTACCGCTAATTCCATATATCATTTCTCCAAGCATTAAAATTATTATCAAAGGAAATCCTGCTCCTCCTAATGGATTAAGTGAACCATATATTAACCAAGATAAAATCGTTATACTTGCTGCTATTGGAAAACCAAATAAATATCCTGCGAGAAAAATCATACCGTCCATAATTTTTACTTGCGGAAACGCAATTAATGTGTAGTTAGAAGCTACAATTATAGCTGTAAAAATTGAAATTAATGCAATTTCTCTTGTTTTCATTTTTCATTCAAAAATTTGATAACTATGTTCTAACTAGTTTAATATTGTCAACTTCGCCTGAAACTTGTAATTGTCTGATTAATTCCTTAATGTCATCTGCCTTTCCATCAACGACAAGAAGTTCTAGACATTTTTTTTCACCTAATTTGTAGTGTAGATGTGATTTCGTTATTTTATCAAAGTCATGTTTGATGTCAGTAACTTTATGTTCTTCTCCTTCTTCATGGGTGACTAGAAGAATGCATTGCATATCTCCGACTAATGCTTCTCTATCGATTTTTTGATTAATCAAACCACGTATTCCTGCACGGATTAATTCAGATCTTCCTGAGAAACCTTCTGAATCTTGCAGTTGATCCATTTCTCCCAAGAAATCTTTTGTAATAGAAATACTGATTATAGGCATAATTAATATCTAGCGTTTTATTATTTAAAAACTATTAATTATTAATAATAAAATATTCTAAATTATTAATATTTTAATATTTATTCGTGATAAACGTGAGTATATTGTGGGGTCCTTGGAAAAAATAATAGAGTTAGAACACGTTTCAGTCACTTATAATCATCATGTAGTTCTTGATGACATATCTTTTGCAATCTATAATAACGATTTTTTAGGTTTACTGGGTCCAATTGGTTCAGGTAAAACAACTTTAATAAAAATTCTTACTGGATTGATACAACCTAATAACGGTAAAGTTATTTTTCCATCTAATAATAAACGCCTTAACATTGGCTATCTTCCTCAAAAACTTCCTCTTATTATTAATTCACCGGCAACGGTAAAAGAAGTTATTGATACAGGTCTTTTTTCTTCTTCTTTATTTACTACAAAGGATTCTGAAAAAAAAATACAACAAGTTGTAAAGGATATTGGAATTGAAGATCTAATAGAAGAAAAATTAACCGGCCTTTCTGGAGGTCAAATTCAACTTGTTTTCCTTGCTCGTGCTATCGTTGATAAACCTGATATTGTTATTCTCGATGAACCAATCAGTAACGTTGATCCAAAAACACAGTCTAAGATTTTTAGTATCTTGAGTAAAACAAACAGCAAAAATATTCCTGTTGTTTTTTCATCACATGATACATTTGCAATAACTAAATTTGCAAATCGTGTAGCATGTATAGATAAAAAACTAGATTTTCATGGAAAGTCTCAAGATTTTCTTAGTAACAAACATTTGAAAGAAACATATGGTTATAATGTAAACGTAGTTTCACATAAAGAGCATGAATAAATAATGTTTGAGATTTTTACCCATGATTATATAGTTAAAGCTTTGGTATCTGTAATAATTATTTCATTAACGGCTCCGCTATTGGGTATGTTTGTCGTATCAAGACGTATGTCTTTAATTGGTGATACATTATCTCATCTAGCTTTTGCAGGTATTGCAATTGGAATTTTTTTAAAATTTCTTCCAACACTTACAGCTGTAACTATTTCAATTATTGCATCACTGATATTGTTAAAACTTATACAAAGTGGAAATGTAAATACGGACGCTGCATTGGCTGTATTTTTCTCATCGAGTATGGCTTTGGCCATTGTTTTACTTAGTTTATCTGAATCTGCTGTAAATATCAATGAAATCCTATTTGGAAGTATATTACTAGTCTCAACCAGGGATCTGATCTTCCTTGTTCTTATTGGTATAGCCACTTTTGCTGCAACCGCTTTTTCCTATAAAAAATGGCTTTTGACTACGATTGACCGAGAAATATCTCAAGTGAATAATATAAACGTCAATTTTTACGATAATGTTTTGATTGTTCTCACCTCTATTCTAATCGTTATATCTGTTCCAATGATTGGGGTACTTTTAATTTCTTCTTTATTAGTTCTTCCAATTTTAATTGGTTTACAAATTACTAATAGCTTTAAAAATACAATTTTTATTTCCATAATAGTATCTTTAATATGTTCAGTTTCTGGAATCTATCTTGCATATTATTTATCTCCTCATCCATTAATTGTTCCTCCTGGTGGGGTTATTGTTTTAATTTTATCTGCAATTTTTTCTATTATAGTTCTGAAAAACTATTTTACAAAACAATAATCAATGCGGGAGGTGGGATTTGAACCCACGAACTCCTAAGAGACGAGGATTTTCAATAAATTACCTGAACCTCGCACCGTTGACCGGACTGGGCGACTCCCGCATAAATAATTATATTATTTATTATTAAGAAACTTTTTATAAAAATTACATAACATGATAATTTATTATTTTAAAAAATTACTTTCATTTAAATATTGTTATTATGTGCATAAGAAAATTAATTTATATATACATTAGTTCTAGAAATTTTTAGGGAAAGAAATTGGCTACAAAAAAACGTAAAGCAACAAAACGTAAAGCTACAAAACGCAAAGCAGCTCCAAAACGTAAGGCAGCGAAAAAGAAAGCAGCTCCTAGACGCAAAGCAGCGAAGAAAGGTGGCGGCAAGAAGAAAGCAGCTCCTAGACGCAA